>CBESOE010000040.1:0-29708 GCA_965531145.1 uncultured bacterium
ACTCCGAGTTTCTCTTCCACGGCTATCTCCTCACGTCCTGGATGGCCTTCAGTACGGCCGCAGTGGCATCCTTTACCGAACGGGAAACCTCGGTGGGACGCCGGGCGCAGCCCACGGCATAGATCCCGTTGCGTTCTGCGCCGGGAACGATGAATCCGTAATCATCGGTTTCCACTTCGGCGCCCGGGATCTGCTCATCGGCGTTGTTGGGCACCACGCCGGTGGCCAGCACCACCAGATCGAAGGACTCTTTGAGAAGCTTGCCGCCCACCGTGTCCTCCACTTGCAACTCCAGCGCCTCCCCTTCCCTGTTGACCTTGGCCACCTTGCCCTTGACGAAACGAACCTTCTCGTCCTGGAGCAGTTCGTAGTAAAACTCTTCGTGACGGCCGATGGTCCGGATATCGATGTAGAAGATGGTCACCTCGGCATCGGGCAGCTGTTCACGGACATAGCGGGCCTGTTTCAACGACCCCATGCAGCAGACAGCGGAACAATACGGCAGATTGTTCACGTCCCGTGAACCGGCGCACTGGACAAAGGCCACCCGTTTGGGTTCGGCGTCGTCCGAGGGCCGCTGGATTTTCCCGCCGGTGGGTCCGGTGACCGAGGCCAGCCGCTCCATCTCAACGTTGGCGATGACATCCGGGCTGTCGTTGTATCCCAGAATGTCGAGATTCGAGGCGTCGTAGGGCCGCCAGCCGGTGGCGATGATCACCGCCCCCACCTTGACTTCCACGATCCGGGGCTGCTGGTCGAGATCGATGGCGCCCCGTGGTTCGGCCGCGCCCAGCGCGGCCAACTCCGCGTCACTCAGCGCTTCCTTGTCCAGCACGTGAAGTGCCGGGAAGGCCATGTCGTGGGGCTGACGCAGCGCCTTGACCGTGTTCAGGCCGAGATTGAAACTGTCGGGCACCTCGCTGGACACGGCATCGAGGTGGGCGGCGCTCAGCGGCTGGTCCCCGGTAATGTACCGCGGGTTGACCGTGAGGGTCACATCATAAGCCCCGCGGCTGCCGGAGATGCTGGTCACTTCGGTCAGGGTCAGGACCTCGATGCGGGGGTTGGTGCGGATCCGGCGGAAATTCACTTCCATTCCGCAGGTGGGCGGGCAGAGTTTCGGAAAATACTGATGAAGCCGCATCACCCGGCCGCCGAGGGACGCCTCCCTCTCCACCAGGATGACCTTGTAGCCCACCTCCGCCGCTTCCACCGCAGCGGTGATGCCGGCGATGCCGCCCCCGATAACCAGGATGGCGCCATTGCCATCGTTTGCCGTCTGATTGTTCACCTCGCAGTTCCTCCCGTTGGGGGTTGCCTCATGTTTATCGGGAATCGCGATCCCCGCAAGCGTTTCACTGGTCGGAGCGGTCAGCCCTTTTCTTCGAAGAATTCCTTTTCGCGCTTCTCCAACACTTCGAATTCCGGTTTCAGCTTCATCGTCGGCTCATAGAACAGCGCGTAGCGCAGGAAGGTGAAGCTGAACTTCATCATCTCGAGGTCATCGGTTTTGATCTTTTCCAGGGTCTCCTCATCGACGTCGAACTTTTCCAGGAACGATGACTCGAAGACAAAGCGGCGGAAGCGGTCCAGGTCGTAAGAGGCATTGAAGAACATGTCCATCTTGGATGGAGAGAGGTCACCCTTCTCGAAATAGGGGTGCAGCGAGATGTCCTTGAACAGATCCCCCGCCTCGTCGTACTCGCGGATCCCCTGGTCCTCGATCCAGCCGGCCACCGAAAATTCGTTGTCTTCCTCAAATCCCTTGCAGTGGGATTCTTCCAGGAGGAAGTAAAACCGTTCCCCCTGCTCCGCCTCGTTCCGCGGAGCGGCCAGGCCCAGTGGATACATCCGGCAGGCCCAGGGACGGTCTGCGTAGACCGTGCAGCCCTGTTCACCGACAAACTGGCAGCGCTTGTCCTCGTGGTCCGACATCTTCAGCACCGGAACAGGCTGTTTGACCTCCTTGTTGAAGGGCACCACGGCATACTTGTCGAGGAACTCGCCGGAGGTAATCCCCAGTCTGTTCTTCAGCCGCAGAATATCGTAGGGCGTGAGCACGATGTTGACGTCGGCGCAGCAGGCATTGAAGCAGGGTACGCCGGAGTGGCAGGAAAAACGGAAGCGGTCGCCATACTTCAGGCGGGGCGCCTCCGACATTATTTTTTTCTTGAACTCGCTAGCCTCGTTCATCCGCTCATCCTTCCTCGGAATCCCAATCCTCGCCTTCCGCTAAAATCCGGTCGCGAAGCGCCTCTGAGGACCAGACCGGCAGGGGCCCGGTGGTCCCGTTCACCGGGTCGACCATGAAACGGTACGACGCGTGGGCCTCGTATTTCTCGGACATCCACTTCCAGCCGCGGACAAAGTAAGGGCACTCGTCGTTGAAGCAGGCCAGGTGGATATTACCGCCCCACGATGTGTTGGGCGGCGTGCGAAACGGCAACAATGCCGATTGGCAGTGCGGGCAATTCTGGGACGTGTTTTCAGTCATCACTCACCCGAAGTCTGTCTGACACCGGCAGGCCCGGGGAACACATTCCGGTACCTCTCGGGCCAGTTGTGAACAAACATCGATGTTCTCGTTGAGTGGGAACATCGATGTTTGCGCGCACCTGCGGGATGGCGTCCGGCCTCGTTAAAGAGAACCCCCCGGGCACGCGGATCGTACCCGGGGGGTTGAATAGCTCAGGCCAGGTGGCTAGTCGATGATCGAGTAAATGGGCCGCTTGATCATCTCCCACTCGCCGGTGGTGGGATCCATCTTGCAGTTGACAAACAGCTTCCAGTTCTCCTCGTCCATGGTCGGCATGTCGGAGCGGAAGTAATATCCGGGCCAGCGGGTCTCTTCGCGGAACATCAGAGTGCGAACGTGAGACTCGGCCTGCATGGCGCGGTGGAGGTTCTCCCAGCAACGTTCGAGCTCGTAGTTGTCTTCGGCGGCGAGCTTCTCAGAGTCTTCCTTGAGGAAGGTGAGCAGCTCCATCGCCCGCTCGAGCATTTTGTTGTTGGTGGAGAAGGCCGCGGAAACGCCGCCGGCGTACTCGTCCATGATCTTCTGCAGACGATACATGAACTGCCGGGGACGGATGTAGTTGGGGTTGATGTTGGGATCGGTGGTGGCGCCCTTGTGCTCTTCGAAGGTCACCATGGGCTTGAACACCGTTTCCCGCAGCGTCTCGACCAGAGCGTCATCCACCACCGGAGCGGTGTTGTTGGCCAGGATGTACTTGATCGCGGCCTTGCCGGCGATGCGGCCCTCGGCGTGGGAGCCCGAGGAGAACTTGTGGCTCGAGGCACCCGACGCATCGCCGATGGCGAAGAGGCCGGGAGTGGTGGTCAGGCCGTAGCCGCCCCAGAAGTACTCGTCCTTGGTCTCGGCGGTCTGCAGGTCTTCGGAACCACTGACCCACGCACCGGAGGCGCCGGAGTGAGAACCGATGAAGTACGGCTCGCAGGCAGCGATCTCGGAGGGTTTCTCTTCAGGGTTGACGTTGGTGGACGCCCAGAGCATGGCCTGGGAGATGGTCATGTCGAGGAAGTCTTCCCAGGCTTCGCTCTCCAGTTCCTTCGACTTCTTCTTGTAGGCCTTGGGATCGTCCTTGTATTCGTCGGCGATCCGCTGCAGGGCCTCTTCGGTCCTCATGTAGATGGGACCCTTGCCTTCGAAGATGTCCAGCATGCCGAGCCAGTTCCGCAGGTTGGCGGGGATAGGCTTGACCTTGCCGTAGGGCAGCCACTTTTCCAGCTCGGGGCGCCGCTCCACCATGTATTCGCCGCCGAAGGCGTTGGTGGCACGGGACTTGAAGAGCAGGAACCACGCACCCACAGGACCGTAGGCATCCTTGAAGCGGATGGGGATGAAGCGGACTTCCTGGCAGGTCATCTCGGCGCCGGCAGCCAGCGTGAAGTAGGCGCTGGAACCGGTGTTGAACGGGGGATACCAGGAACGACCGAAACCTTCACCGGTGGACCGGGGCTTGAACACGTGAACCGCGCCGCCCATGGCACAGATGGTGGTTTTGGCTTTGAAGACGTAGAACTTCTCTTCACGGGTCGAGAAGCCCACGGCGCCGACACACTTGCCGTCCTGGACCAGCGGACCGGTGATGAACACGCGCTCGTAGATCTCGCCGTTTTCGCCCAGTTCGGCCATGGCGTTCTTGGCGGCTTCGGCCACGATGATCTTGTACGACTCACCGTTGATCATCAGCTGCCAGCGGCCCTCGTGCACGTAGTTGCCTTCGTCGTCCTTCCAGATGGGGAGGCCCCATTTCTCGAAGAGATGAACCGAGGAATCAACGTGACGAGCGATGTCGTAGACCAGGTCCTCGCGGCAGACGCCCATGAGGTCCTGCCGGACATACTTGATGTAGTCATTGGCGGTGTTGTCACCTTTGGCGATGCCCACATACTGGTTGATGGCGGAGAGACCCATGGCCACGGCGCCGGAGCGGTCCATGGCAGCCTTGTCCACCAGGGTGATTTTCAGGCCGTTGGCCTTGGCCCAGTAGGCGGCCTCGGTGGCAGCACCACAGGCGGACATTCCGCCGCCGGCGATGAGCAAGTCGGTTTCGACAACAACAGTTTCCCAGTTATTCATTGGCGTGTAACCTCCTGCTGCTACAGCTTGGCGATGGGACCGCCGGAAGAGGCCGGCTCGGTGTACAGTTCGGGGCTGTCGAGATCACTGTGCGTCTCGAATCCGCCGTCGGGAGCAGCCTTGCCTTCTTCAGTGGTCCGGATGGGGAACTTGAACCGCTTCAGACTCCCGTCACGGAACTTGATGGTCCACATGATGGAATCGGTGCTCCGCATCGGCACAACGCTGGCGCCCAGGGGCATGAAATCGGCGTAGCCGCGCACGTCAATGGCCTGGGTGGGACAGATCTTGACACAGCACTGGCATTCCCAGCACATGTCCGGATCCTGGTTGTAGGCCTTCTCGGTGGCTTTGTTCAGCACCATCAGGTCGTTGGGGCAGATGTACTGACAGGCCGTCTTATCAAGAGCCTTGCAGCCATCACATTTGTCAGGAATGACATAACTCGGCATTAGTAGCATCTCCTTTTAATTGCAAGTCAAACGAATCGTTGGACTGAAAACACCCTACTCTATTTTGGCGCCACCCCCTTCCCCAGGGCTTTTTTTCAGCCTGAATGTGAGATTCCTTGGGAAAAAGCCCGATCGGTTATTCTGAGCTCTCGTCCCGATTGGTTGACCTTCGTATCTGATATGAGTTCTATCGAACAGCCATCTCGGCTAATGATACTGGTACATTTATCATCCAATACAGAAATCAGCGCCAACTCTACCAAGCACGATTTTGGTTGTCAAGGGGTTTCGGGAAAATGTTGCAATCAATGTTGCATTAGGGCGGTAGCTCAATACCTGCAATTGTCCAAATTGTTGTTATACAATGATTTATCTTCCACTACCCCACCCGCGCCCAAGGTCGCAACGTATCGTTGTTCAAGAGGCCGATACAGCCGCTGTACAGCAGGACGCCGGAAAGGCGCCCCCGTCCCCTGTTTCGGGGAACGGTGCGGCGTTCCTCTCCGGCGTCGCGGCGGTTGAACGGGGTCAGTGCTGTTCCCACTCGATGAAGCCCGGCTGGGCATCCACCATGCAGTTGACGATCAGTTCCACCAGGCCGTCATACATGATGGAGTGCTTCTCCCACAGGTCGTAGTAGGCGAAGATGTCGCGCAGTTGGCCCTTGCAGTTGGAGCAGGGGGCGCAGACGTATTTCTTGATCTCCGGGTCCAGCTCGCCCTCGAAGGCGTTGAGCACCTGCTGGAGCTTCTTGCGGCCGGCGACCTGGATCCGCCAGTCGGCGAAATTGTTGCCGCTCATGATGGCGAAGCCGCTGCCTCCGCCGCAGCAGTAGTTGTCCACCCCGTGTGGCGTCATCTCACGGAATCGCGGAGCGATCTTGCGCAGGATGCGCCGCTGCGGTTCGACGATGCCCATCAGTCGCACCAGGTTGCAGGGGTCGTGCAGGGTCACCGGAAAATCGTTGCGTTCGGGATCGACCTTCAGCCGGCCGGACATGACGATCTCCTCCAGGGTGACCAGGCAGCTCTCCCGCGGTATGTTCAAGTCACCAGTGAGCACCCGGTCGGCGATGACGGTCAGGGCCTTGTGGGCGTGGCCGCACTCGCCAAGCACGATCTTCTTCACCCCCAGCTTTTTCGCTGCTTCGGCGTGCTTGATCGCCACCCGGGCGAACTGGGCATCGTCGTACCACAGACCGTAGTTGATGCTGTCGAACCCGGCGATCTCGCTGGACATGGTCCAGCTCAGACCGGCAGACTCGAAGATCACGCCGAAGGCCCCGGGGTTCAGCGGCCAGGCCATGATCTCGCCGGCATTGTGGATCAGCAGGATGTCCGCCCCTTCCTTGTCAAAGGGGGTCTCCACGGTGATCCCGGTCTTCTCGGTGACGTCCTCGTCGATGAACTCCATGTTGTCCTTGACCACCAGGTCGTTCATCCCGGTGGAGGAGCCCACTTTGAGCTGCAGCACCGAACCCGACTCATGGATCTCCTTGGCCGCGATACCCATCTCCATGCTGAACAGCTTGCGGATCTCGTGCCCGATCAGACCGTTGTCCACACCGATGGGACAGGTCTGGGCACAGCGGCGGCAGAGGTTGCAACGGTAGGACAGTTCGGCCAGCCGGGCCACGGTGGTCCAGTTCAGTTCCACGTCACCCGTGCGCCAGGCAGCCAGGATCCCGCCGCCGTTGCCCTTGACGTGGGCCCGGTAGAGCCGGCGGAAGACCTCCGAGCGGTAGGCCGGCCGGTAGACTGGATTTTTGCCGCTGCCCTCGTAGATGTGGCAGGAGTCGGAGCAGGTATGGCAGGAGGCACAGTGGTCCATGGAAAGCAGCAGGGGCTGGAGAAAGGTCCAGTTGTTTTCCTCGGTAAAGAGCTTCTGCAGCCCGGAGAGGAACTTGGCCACCAGTTCGTCTTCCTCTTCCTTCGTCTGAGGCTTGGGCAGGTTGAGCGCCACGGTGTC
Source organism: uncultured bacterium (assembly GCA_965531145.1). Lineage (GTDB taxonomy): Bacteria > Acidobacteriota > JAQAZP01 > JAQAZP01 > JAQAZP01 > JAQAZP01. The sequence goes on from CBESOE010000040.1 coordinate 7,024, forward strand.
GTCCAGTCCGCACTCGTATTTCTCCTCCACTGACTCTTTCAACAGTGGAAAGTCCGGGAGCGCCTCAACATCGTCCAGCGGCGCAGGGAGCGGCATGAAGTCCTCCTTGCGCAGCTCCTCCGAAAGCTTGGCCGTCGGTTTCGAAAAATCGCTGAATTTTACGCGTTTTTTTGTCATTCCTTGCTATTCCTCCCGCCCCGAAGACGTTACCACGTCGATCCAGTTCTTTTTTCTGCCGTCTCCTGCGATGTGCGGGGCGGACCAGCCCACCGTGGACTCCAGTTGCTTGGCTATTTTCTCGTCGAACCCGCTGCCCTCGAGGTTCGGCTCGTCACTCCACCGCACATCGTGGTAGGTGAACCACTTGGTGAAGAAGTGCGACATGTGGGTCAGCGGGATGTAGGCCGCCAGCAGGGAGGCCAGAACGATCTCCAGGCTCTGCAGCATGCCCAGTTGGGGTATGGCCGATCCGTTGAGCGTCAGCAGGCCCTGGAAGAACCCGCGCAGGCCCTCGAAGTGCAGATCGGCAGTGAACCTGGAGGCCAGGGCCACCACCAGGGCGGCGATGAAGAAGACGAGGTTGAAAAAGTCGGCTGCGGTGGTGTACTCGCGGTAGTCCGCATTGAAAGCCCGGCGCACCAGCAGGGCCAGGGACCCGATGAGGGCCAGCACCAGCCCGGTGTAGCCCAGGGCCAGTGTCAGGTAGTGGATCACCTGCCCCACTGCCCCACCGTCGGGCCCCACATCCATGCCAAAGGCACCGGCCACCCCGCCCACGGCGAGCAGGGCGATCAGCCCGCCCAGCAGGTAAAGACCGAAGTGGAAGGGGAAGGTGCGGAACCAGTGCTTCTTGTTGTGCTCCCACACCCCGGCAAGCAATATGATCTCGGGAATCATGACCTTCAGCTCGGCCAGTTTCGAGGTCTCCCGCTTCTTGGTCCACCACTCATACTCCTCAAGATAGGAACCGCCGTAGTGGCCCTTGCCCTTCTCGTGCGGTACGGGGTAGACCTCCCAGCGCAAATGAACCGGCAGCGTCGACAATTTGACGAACCGGGTCACCACGCTGACGACGAAGACGACGACGCACAGGTAGGTGATGATTGGAACAATGCCCATGTTTTTCCTGACCTCCAGTACTGCCTTGCCAATGTTTACCGTTGGCACATCATAGATAACATATCTAGGGATTTCCCGCATGATTGCGGAGAAAACAACGTAACGAAAGGGGAGGGAGCTCACGGCCCCTCCCCTTTCAGAATCAGTACTTCAGCTGCCCGCGCACGGAAAGCGCAATCTTGTACAGCACGGTGATGATCAGCAGCCCGGTGGCATAGATCGAAGCCGAGATCAGCAGCTCGGGCAGTGTGGGTACGTATTCGATGACCTTGCCCAGCGGGTTGGGCACGAAACCGCCCACCACCATGCCCAGCCCCTTGTCGATCCAGATGGAGATGAAGACGCCGATGCAGGCCCACTTGAGGATCTTCTCGTTTTTGCGCAGCTCGGGCACCAGCAGCAGCACCAGCCCCACCAGGGCCAGCAGGGTGGAGACCCACATGAAGGGCACCAGAGCGTGTGCTCCGTCAAGCCCGAAGTAGAGGTAGCTCAAATGAACCGTGTGCTCCGGGTTGCCACTGTAGAACGCGGTGAAGAACTCCAGGGCGATGAAGAAGACATTGATCGACATGGCGTAGGCCGCGATGATCGCCAGCTTCTGGATCGGTTCCCGGCCGGCATCGAATTTGGTCAGCTTTTTCAGCAGCAGGCAGACGATGATCAGCAGGGCCGGGCCGGAAGCGAATGCCGAGGCGAGAAACCGCGGCGCGAGAATGGCGGTGAACCAGAAGGGCCGACCGCCGAGGCCACAGTAGAGAAACGCCGTGACGGTGTGGATGCTCACCGCCCAGGGGATGGAGAGGATGATCACCGGTCTGATCCAGTTCGGCGGCGCCACCGATTTCCGCTCGGCCCGCAGGGTAATATACGAGATGAGCACGTTGAGCACCAGGTAGCCGTTGAGCGCCACCGTGTCCCAGAGCATCATCGATTTCGGGCTGGGGTGGAGGAACATGTTGACGATGCGGAACGGCTGACCCATGTCGACGAAGATGAACATGACACACATGCTCACCGCAGAGATGGCAAGAAACTCGCCGAGGATGGTGATCTTGGCAAAGGCCTTGTAGTTGTGAAGATAGTACGGCAGGACCACCATCACCGCCGAGGCGGCCACGCCGACCAGGAAGGTGAACTGGGCGATGTAAAAGCCCCAGGACACGTCCCGGCTGAGCCCGGTGATACCCAGGCCCTCGTTGTACTGCCAGATGTAACAGACGGCCCCCACCGCCATCACAGTGAGGAGGCCAAAGATCCATCCCCAGTATTTCCGGCTTCCATAGAGTGCGTTTTCTAACATGTGCTGCCCCTACACGATATAGTAAATTTCGGGTTGCGTTCCAAGGCCCGTCTTGCGCCTGATGGTGAAGTTCTCCGCCAGCATGTGGCGCACCTCGGAGTTCGGGTCCTCGAGATCACCGAAGATCAGTTCCCGATCGGTGCAGGCTTCCACGCAGGCCGGCTGCTCTCCGCGAGCCAGCCGCTCGTTGCAGAAGGTGCACTTCTCCACCACACCCCGAACGCGGGTGGGAAAGGACTGGTCGATCGTATCGATATGCGGGCGGGGGTCACGCCAGTTGAAACTCCGCGACCCGTAGGGACAGGCAGTGATGCAGTAGCGGCACCCGATACAGCGGTGCCAGTCCATCATCACGATCCCGTCTTCGCGGCTCCAGGTGGCCTGGGTGGGACAGACCCGCACGCAGGGCGGGTTGTCGCAGTGGTTGCAGAGCACCGGCACCGTGATGTGGGCCAGGTCTTCCTTGGTATGATGGTTCTCATGGGCCGGGAAGGTATTGTGATACGGCTCGCCCCAGATCCATTTGATCTCGTCCTTGGGGTTGTCGAACTTTGGGACGTTGTGCACGGTGTGACACGCTTCGGCGCAGCGCTGGATGGTGGCCTCGCTCATCTTGCGCAGGTCGATCACCATCGCCCAGCGGTTGGCGGCCTTCGCGCCGGTCCCGGCCTTGTAGCTCCCCCTCTGCCCGGTCAGGGTTCCGGCCTGGGTCTTCACGGCCAGCCCCAGGGCCGCGCCGATGCCGGCCATCTTGATGAAGTCTCTTCGGTCAACACTCATCAGTTGTCCCCTCCCGGCACGATATGGCAACCCCAGCAGTAGGGATCGACCATTATGTAGTCGTGACAGCGGTCACAGAACTTCGACTTGTCGTTGTGGCAGTCGAGGCAGGTCTTGGTCAGGCTCATCTGGTATTCCGTGCCGTCCGAGCTGACATAGACCCGGTTCTCGTTACGCACCACCTCTTCACGCCAGTCGTTGAGCAGGTTCATGTGCGCCGCGCGCATGTAGTCCGCCGGCTCTACGCATTTGTCAGCGCCCACGGGCATGACCAGCTCGGGCACGTCCCCGGAGTGGCCGCTGGCCATGTTGTACCAGACCGGCGCGGTGACCAGCAGCAGGAAGACAACCAGACCGGTGATGATTTTCCCAGCGTCATACATTAGTCGTCACCCTCCTTGTCTTCCGCCTTCCCGGCAAACTGGGGCAGCGGCTCCCCGCGGAGGTCGGTGCTCCGGTCGTTGGAGCCCTCCATGATCAGGGCGTTGCCCACCAGCTCGTGGACCCCGGCCACCTCGATCCCCGGAACCCAGAAATCGAGCAGCGGCGGCAGCGTGGCCTTGTCGATGGCACAGATGCAGAGCAGGTGGTTCACATCGTGCATATCCCTGACGTATTCCACTGCGTTGGCCCTGGGCATCCCGCCGCGGAGCCGCATCTCCATGTTCTCGTCGGTGCCCAGGCCGGCGCCGGCCCCGCAACAGAAGGTCTGCTCGCGAATGGTGTTCTCCGGCATCTCGAAGAAATTGTTGCACACGTTGTTGATCACGTAACGCGGCTCATCGAGGAGCCCCATGGCCCGGGCCGGGTTGCAGGAATCGTGGAAGGTGGCCCGGATGTGGTCGTTGCGGCTCTTGTCCAGCTTGATCTTGTTATGCCGGATCAGGTCGGCGGTGAACTCGGTGATGTGCACCATCTTGGTCGAGGCGGCGTTGCCGAAGCGGGTGCCGGTGATCGGCGATACCGGTTGTTCGAGAAAGTCGGCCGGGCCGTTCATGGTGTTCATATACTGGTGCATCACCCGCCACATGTGGCCGCACTCGCAGCCGATGATCCACTTGACCCCCAGGCGCTCGGCCTCGGCGTAAACCTTGGCGTTGAGCCGTTTGATCATCTCCCGCGAGTGGAAGAGACCGAAGTTCCCGCCCTCGGAAGTGTAGGCGCTCCAGGTGTAGTCGAGGCCGATCTCGTGGAACAGCGAGAGGTAACCGAGGAAGGTGAAGTAGTGCGGGTGGGCGAAATAGTCCGCCGACGGCGGCACCACCAGGATCTCGGCGCCCTTGCGGTTGATCGGCGCTTCGACCTTGACCCCGGTGATATCCTCCAGGTCCTCCACCGCGAACTCGAAACTGTCCACAAAGGCGTGGGGCTGGATACCCAGGTGGTTGCCGGTGCGGAAGCAGTTTGCCGCCGGTTCGTTGATCCAGTTGATGCCCAGGCCGATCTCGGCCAGCAGCTCGCGGCCCTGCATGGTGATCTCGGCGGTGTCGATGCCGTAGGGGCAGAAGACCGAACAGCGACGGCACTCGGTGCACTGGTAGAAGTAGTAGAACCACTCCTTGATCACGTCCTCGGTGAGCTCGCGGGCCCCGGCAAGTTTGCCCAGCATCTTGCCCGAAGTGGTGAACTCCTTGCGGTAGACCGAGCGCAGCAGTTCGCCGCGGAGCACCGGCATGTTCTTCGGGTCGCCGCTGCCGATGAAGTAGTGGCACTTGTCGGCGCAGGCACCGCACCTGACACAGATCTCCATGAACAGCTGGAACGAGCGGTATTTGTCCTTACGGTCCCGCAGGGCCTTGAGAATCGTTTCCTTCCAGTCCGGGGGCAGCTTCCAGTCCTTGTCGGCCGGCGACCAGGTATGCGGGTTGGGCAGGTCGAGGTATTTGCACTTTTCCTCGTTGGCGCTGTAGCACCAGGTGCCCTTACGGAAATCCGCGCCGGACTCCATCCAGCCCTTTTTCGGCGGACGGTAGTCGATGCGGGTTATGTCTTCGATTTTGTATTCTGGTTCTGACATCGTCACTCCCTCTCCAAAGGCAGTCCACAGCCCTTCATCTTCTCCCGGAAATCATCCTCCCACTCCTCGTAGGTGTGGACCTTGACCGTGGGGTTCCAGGGGTTGATGTGGCGTTTGGCCCGGTTGTTGTTGGCCAAATTCCTGGTGGGGCTGAGGAAGACACCGCCCATGTGCATCAGTTTGCTGGCCGGGAAATAGGCCAGCAGGACACAGACCAGGAAGATGTGGACGAAGAAAACGATACTGATCCCCTCGGGGACCACCGGGTTGAAGCTGAAGAGGCCGATGGCCAGCTGTTTGACCCCCAGCAGGCTGCCCTTGGCCACGGTGTAGCGCATCAGCACACCGGAGATGGCGATCGCGGCAATGAGGAAGAGAGCGAAATAGTCAGCAGGGAGCGAGATATAGCGCAGTTTGGCGTCCAGAACCCGCCTGAAGAAAAGGTAGGTGATCGTGGCCAGAATCACCATATCGGTCATCAGGAAGACCGGCGCACCGATCTGGAAAAAGCCGTCAATAAATTGCAGCCAGCTGACAAAGGTCGGCGTGGGTTCGGTGAAAAACCGGAAATGACGGAGGAGAATGATCAGGAACGACCAGTGGAAAGCCAGGGCTCCGGCCCAGAGATATTTGTCCGACCCGTAGAGCAGCCGCGTTTTCGGCTCCCGGCGCAGTTCGGCCTTGGTGTTGCGGAAGAGGCTGCGGAAGAACAGGACCTCGAGCAGCATCCTTCCCACAACGCCCCAGCCATTGTGCGGGCAATCCAGCGGGTTTTCCTTCAGCCAGGGAAGTGATTTGGCCTGGCCGCAGGTGGTGGTGATACGGAACGGCACCGGCGCCCGGGCCCACCGGACCACCCGCCAGGTCACTCCAACCAGAAACGCCGCCAGAGCCAGGTACGGGATCCAGATCCCGAAAAGCGAATCCAGGCCGGCAGTCCCCGCCCCCACCGTGGCAATCACGACCAGCACGATGATTGCAATAAGGGGGTACAAGACGTTCATCTATCGTTTCCTCCCTTTTTTTCGCCAGTGTCGGTCTCCGACCCTGGTGCATCGGGAATACCCTCCAGTACGGAACAACCCATTCCGCCCGGTTCATCTCCGAGGTTCATCCGTTCCAGCAGAATCTTGGAACGGTTGCGAATCTCATTGGCTTTGATTTCGAGAATTTTCTCCCGGTATCCCTGGTAGATGTCGAAAACGGCGAGGGCCGCCCGGTCGAGCTTATCCTCCAGAGCGACCAGGTCTCCCCGCGGCCCAGCTTCCCCCCCGGCGTGCCCGCGGATCACCGACTTGAGATCAAAAACAAAGGAGAGCGCCACCGAAGCCTTTGCCTCCTGCACTGATTTGATCTGAATGAAGCGGTCGAGGCTTGCCGCCAGGGCTTTGATATCTTCGCCGTCGATGAGCAGGTCGAGAAACCTGGGCACCTCCCGGGAAACGGCATAGCCCACAGGATTGGCGAAGCGGTCTTTCTGCTCACGCATGAAGGTGGCAGTCTGTTCGGGGTAGGCGCGGAAGATGATTTCGGTCCAGTCGGCCAGAATCCGTGCCCGCTTCCTGCGCAGGAGTTCAGTCAGCATTGTCAGTTGCGTCCTCCCCTGCCGCAAACACGGTCATTCGATTCTCAGGATGGTGACCGATTTCCCTTTCATCCGATCCAACATAAAACGCAACATCGAATGCATCGGTTTATGCCACATCCCTTCCGCTGCTGTCAAGGCATCGTGTCCCGGTCGGAACATTACCGACGGCCTAGAGACAGACCTATAAGCTCTATTATTTCAGGGGGTTGTTGCGGGAGACTGAGATGTGCTCTCCGCAAGCCGGACAATAAATCAGCCCAGCAAATTCTTGTAGATTTCGTAAAACACGTCAGATATGTAGATTACACCGCAAATGGTGTTGCCCTGGCACACCGGCAGGCGCCGGTGACGGCTCTTGATCAGAATATCGATGATATCGGTGATATGGGCCTGCTCGTCGACCTTGACCAGAGTCCTGGTCATCAGGTCCTCCACCTTCATCGGAGCGGCTTTTTCGCAAGCCCGGTTGAAGGCCTCTTCCAGCTGGGCCTCCCCGACCGGGCCCCCTCCCGGGGTTTCCTCCAGATGAAACATCATGTCGAAGTGAAACAGGACGTCGAACATGGAGATCATGCCCACCAGAATGTCATTTTCGTCCACCACCATCAGGCCGAACACCCGCCGGGCAGCGGCGCCCTTCACCGGGTTACGCATCAGCCTGACCGCTTCGGCCAGCGGTGCTTCCGGGGGCACCGTGTCGAATTCACTGACCATCAGGTCCCGGGCCACGAGATCCATGTCGGTTCCTCCCAAGGGTTCGGCGGGAGCCCGGAGGCCCCCGGCCGCGGTTCAGTCCGTCAGCACGTCGAGAACGGCCCGGTGCGCCTCCAGGGTCTGCTCAAGGTCGCTCTCCCGGTGGGCAGCCGAGACAAAAGCAGCCTCGAATGCCGACGGGGCGAAGTATACTCCGCGCTCCAGCATGGCGCCGAAGTAGCGGCGAAACGCCCCGGTGTCGCAGGCGGTGGCGTCCTTATAGTCGGTCACCCGTTCCTCACCGGTGAAGAAGTGAGTGAACATCGACCCCACCCGCTGGTATCGGATGGGGGCCCCCTTGTCAGCGGCGTATCCCTGCAATTCATCCACCAGCCGGGCCGTGGTCCGATCCAGACGGTTATAAAGGTCAGGATCGTCCTCGATCAACCCCAGGGCGGCCAGTCCGGCCGCCACGGCCACCGGGTTTCCCGAAAGGGTCCCGGCCTGGTAGACCGGCCCCGAGGGGGCCAGTGCTTCCATCACATCGGACCGTCCGCCAAAAGCTCCCAGCGGCAGGCCGCCGCCAAGGATCTTGCCCAGGGTGGTCAGGTCCGGGCGGACGCCGAACAGTTCCTGGGCCCCGCCCCGGGCAAGACGGAAACCGGTGATCACCTCGTCGAAGATCAGCAGGGCACCGTGGCGGTCGCACAGCTGCCGCAGGCCCTGGAGAAAACCGGCCTGCGGGGGGATCACCCCCATGTTCCCGGCCACCGGTTCGACGATCACCGCGGCCAGCCGCTCACTGTTCGCTGCGGCCGTCTCTTTCGCCGCTTCAAGGTCGTTGAACGGGACCTGCAGCGTGGCAGCCACCGTTCCCGGAATCACCCCCGGGCTGTCCGGGCTGCCCAGGGTGGTGGCCCCGGAGCCGGCCTGGACCAGAAATCCGTCGGAATGGCCGTGGTAGCAGCCGTTGAATTTGATTACCGCATCGCGTCCGGTGAACCCCCGGGCCAGCCGCACCGCGCTCATGGTGGCCTCGGTTCCCGAGCTGACCAGCCGTATTTTCTCCATGGAGGGCAGGAAGCGGTGGACCGCCTCGGCCAGCCGGAATTCGGCCTCGGTGGGGGCGCCGAAGGAAGTGCCCCGGGCGGCGGCTCGATTCACCGCCTCGAGGATGGCCGGATGAGCGTGGCCAAAAAGCAGCGGGCCCCAGGAACAGACGTGGTCCACATAGTCGTTGCCGTCCACGTCCCAGATCCGGGCGCCGCTGCCCCGGCTGATGAACGGCGGCGTCCCGCCCACCGAACGAAAGGCCCGCACCGGGGAGTTGACCCCGCCGGGAATCCGCTCACGACTCTGTTCGAAGAGCCGCCGGCTCTTTTCCAGGTTTAATTCTGTCATTGACCGGTCCCCTTCCCTGGAATCCACACACGTATCAGGATTGCAGGTCCCGCGCCACGTCCTTGGCAAAATAGGTCAGGATAAAGTCGGCCCCGGCCCGTTTAATGGCGATCAGGCTCTCGTGTGACGTCCGTTTGAGGTCGAGCCAGTCGTTGGCTGCGGCGGCGTGGATCATGGAAAATTCCCCGGAGACATTGTAGGCACCCACCGGAACCGGCGAGGCCTGCTTCACCCGGTAGAGAATATCGAGGTAGGGCAGCGCCGGCTTGACCATGATCATGTCCGCCCCCTCCTCCACGTCCAGCGCCGCTTCGCGCAGGGCTTCCCTGGCATTGGGCGGGTCCATCTGGTAGGCCCGGCGGTCACCGAACTGGGGGGCCGATTCGGCGGCGTCGCGGAACGGTCCGTAAAACGCCGAGGCGTATTTTACGGCATAGGAAAGGATCACTGTCTCCTGTTTGCCCGCGATGTCCAGTGTTTTCCGCATGTGGGCAACCCGGCCGTCCATCATGTCGGAAGGCGCCACCACGTCAGCACCCGCTTCTGCGTAGCAGAGGGCCGCCTTGCTCAGCAATTCCAGCGAAGGGTCGTTGTCCACCCCGCCGTCCCGGATCACCCCGCAGTGCCCGTGGTCGGTGTACTCGCAGAGACAGACATCGGCCACCACCAGCAGACCCGGGACCCGGTCCTTGATTTGCCTGATGGCCGTGGGCACCACGCCGGTGGGAGCATAGCCTTCCGAGCCCACCGCATCCTTCTTCTCCGGGATGCCGAAAAGGATCACCCCGGGGATGCCCAGACCCTCCACTTCCTCGCACTCTTTGGCGATCATGTCAGCCGACATCTGGTAACAGCCGGGCATGGAGGAGATTTCGTTCTTCACTCCTTTCCCCGGACAGACAAACAGCGGGTAAATGAAGTCGCCGGGGTCGAGCTTGGTTTCACAAGCCAGGCCGCGCAGCCGTTCGCTTCCTCTCATCCTTCTCATGCGTGTTGTGGGAAATGCCATTTCCTGTTCTCCCCTATTCTTGCCGGCGACCCATGAGGCCCACGGCTGAATGTACCAGACCGGACATTGTGTGTGGATCGGCTTCGGCGGCAACCGTGCCCCCGGCGCTCCGGATACTATCAGTTGTAATCGGGCCGATGCTGATCAGCCGGCACTCCGGCGGAACCCGGCTGTAATCGTCGAGCCCCAGGGAGCTGAGCAGGAAGGTCACGGTGGACGAGCTTGTGAACAGCAGACCGTCGATCTTCCCCGCCATTATACTCTCCAGCAGACCGGCACCATGGATGCCGGTGGGAACCATGCGATAGGCTTCCACGGCCAGCACGTCCGCCCCGGCAGCGGTCAGCGAATCGGCCAGCACCGGACGCGCATCTCGGGCCTGGGGCAGCAGCACCCGCCTGCCGGCGATGTCGCCGCTGTCGATGAGTTCCTCGGCAAACCTTTCGGCCACCGAACGGCCGGGCACCAGGTCGGCGATCAGCCCGTGGCGGCGCAGTTCATCCGCCGTTCCCGGTCCCACCACACCGATGCGCAGCCCGCCAAGGGCCCGGGCATCCATGCCCGCGTCGAGGAGAAATCGGAAAAAAGAACGCACGCCGTTGGGGCTGCTGAAGAGCAGCCATTGATAGTTGTTGAGATCGGCAAGCGCTTCGGTGACGGGAGTGAGGTTCTCCGGATCAGCCAGTTCCATCACCGGATGCCGGATCACCTGCGCTCCCAGGGCGGTGAGCGGTGAGGCCAGTTCTTCGGCCTGTGCCTCCGGGCGCAGTAACACCAGCCGCCGGCCGAAGAGCGGCAAATTCTCATACCAGGCCAGGCGCTGGTGTAGTCCGGTGACCAGGCCCACCAGCAGCACGGCCGGCGGCCGCACACCGGCTTCTTTCGCCAGACCGGCGATTTCACCCAGGGTGCCGGTTACGGTCAGCTGGTCAGGGGTGGTCCCCGACTGGACCACCGCGGCCGGCATTGACGCCGGCCGACCGCCATCAATAAGCATCCTGGTGATTTCGGCCATACGGCCCACACCCATGTAAACCGCCAGGGTGTCGGCGCCGTTGGCCACCCTGACCCAGTCCACCATTGCCACCGCGCCCTTTGCCGGGTGACCGGTGACAACCTCGAACGAAGTGGCCAGGCCGCGATGGGTCACGGGGATGCCGGCATAGGCGGCTGCAGCCACTGCCGACGTGACCCCAGGGACCACCGAGAAGGGGATGCCGGCGTCGGTCAGCGCCAGAGCTTCTTCCCCGCCGCGCCCGAACACAAAGGGATCCCCCCCCTTGAGCCGCACCACATAGGCCCCTGCTCCCGCTTTTTCCAGCAGCAGGCCATTGATCTGCTCCTGGTCCATGGAGGGCACCCCGGACTGCTTGCCGGCAAAGATCAGTTCGGCCCCCTGCGGGGCTTCTCGCAACAGATCTGCGGAGACCAGGTGATCGTAGATCACCACTTCAGCCCGGCGCAGACACTCCAGCCCCCGGCGGGTGATCAGGCCTGGATCACCGGGTCCGCCACCCACCAGTGCCACCTCTCCCCTGCCCTTCCCGGTCATTTTCCGTCCTCCTGCCCGTCGTCGGTCTCCAGGTCGAGCCGGCTCTCATCGGCCAGAGCGAAAATGTCCAGCACCGTATCCAGCTTGAGCATGCCGATGCGGGTGCTGCGGTCACAGACCTTTATACGGCTGAGCGGGTCGTGGATCAAGCGGCTGACCAGCCGCCGGCTGAAGCGTTCCACCCGGTCACGCTGACCCGGGTTGAGGCCGGCGCCGAGGCGGTCCATCTCCTCCCGGCGGATGCCCTCCATCTTGCCCAGCAGCGCCTGGATCACCGGCACGGTCTGCAGCGACCGGTACCAGGCGAAAAACTTGTCCAGTTCGTGAAGCACCAGGGCCTCAACCCGGGGCACCGACTCCCGCCGGCGTTCGAGATTTTCGTCCACCACCTTGGTCACGGCGTCGATGTCCAGCAGGGTTACCGAGGGCCGCTTGCCCAGGTGGGGGTCGATATCCCGCGGTACGGCAACATCCACCAGCAACAGCGGCGCGCCGTCCCGTCGGGCCAGCGCCGGATCCAGTAGTTCGGCGCCGATAACCGGACGCAGGGACGAGGTGCAGCTTATCACCGCGTCGGCTGCGGCCAACGCCGTTTCCAGTTCCTCCACCGGCACCGCTTCCCCCTCCAGCCGCGAGGCCAGGGCCCGGGCTTTCGATTCGGTGCGCCCGGCAATGAGCAGGCGCTGAGTACCCTGTCCCCGCAGATGCTCGGAGACCAGCTCCCCGTGATTGCCCGCCCCCACCACCAGCACCGTCCGGCCTCCCAGGCCGCCCAGGCGCTCCCGGACTTCCATCACCGCGGCGTAGCCCACCGAGACCGCTCCCTCGCCGATGTGTGTCTCCGAGCGGGACCGCTTGGCCACCCGGAAAGCGAGGTGACAGAGTTTGTTGACAAAGGCACCGGTGCTCTTGGCCTTGCAGGCCTGCGAGTAAGCCTCCTTGACCTGGCCGATGATCTGCGGTTCGCCCAGCACCATGGAATCCAGACCGGATGTGACCCGGAAGAGGTGTTCCACGGCATCGCGGTCCTTCATCAGGTAGCGCAGACGGGTGTCGGCCAGGTGATCCACATTTTTCAGTTCGCGGGCCAGCCGGCAGAGGCCGTCCTCCGCCGCCGTGGCTTCCTCGGTGAGGATATAGAATTCGGTGCGGTTGCAGGTGGAGAGAATGAACCCCTCGACAAAGAAACGCTCCCCCTTCAGGGCGGCAAAGCACTGGGCCGTTTCCTCGCCGCTGAGAGCCAGCGATTCGCGCACCGCCAGCGGCGCCGTGTGGTGATTCACGCCGAGGAGCAGAAACTGCATTCTCGATCCCTCTCGTCCGGCCCACCGCCGGGCCGGAAATGCTGATGTTTCCGTGGTTTCAACAGGGTCCACGGAAGAGCGCGGAAGTATATCAGAGGACCTTTGTCGTCTCAAGCGCTGCCCGGGCCGCTGCCACGGCGGCCTGCAGCCCCCGGCAGGGTCACGAATCGGGCGGCTGACCGAAGCCGGGCAGGGAACAGCGAAAGAAGTTTGCCAAAACATTTGCCAGCCGGAGATTCTTGTGTATGATACCCGCGATTTGACCTGAAGAGGGGGAGGCTGCGAGCTGTTGCTGCTGGCAGTCCTAAGGTCCCGGCGGCCCGCACGGCTCCGGGATTTGCGTGTGGCGAACTGAGGAGGAAGAAACCGTGGAGCCAATGCATCTCATTTACATCACTCCGGCTGTGGCGATACTCGCCTTAATCTACGCCTACATCAAGGCGGCGTGGGTCAAAAAGCAGGACGAGGGTAACGACCGCATGAAGATGATCGGGGGCTGGATCGCCGACGGCGCGATGGCCTTCCTCAGCGCCGAGTATCGTGTGCTGGCCATCTTTGTCGTGGCAGTGGCTGTGTTACTCGGAGTCTCCAACCACATGGTCGGTGGAGACACCAACGGCCTGATCGCAGTATCATTCATCTTTGGCGCAATCTGTTCGGGCCTTGCCGGTTACTTCGGGATGAAGACGGCCACCGGGGCCAACATCCGCACCGCCAGCGCCGCCCGCAAGGGGCTCAACGACGCGCTGCAGGTGGCTTTTGCCGGCGGTTCGGTGATGGGCCTTTCGGTGGTTGGCCTGGCACTGCTCGGCTTTGGCGGCCTGTTCTGGGCCTACACCACGGTGTACAGCACCGCACTCACTGACACTGCCGTCATGATGCTGGTGCTCAACATCCTCTCCGGCTTCTCGCTGGGCGCCTCCTCCATCGCGCTGTTTGCCCGTGTGGGCGGCGGCATCTACACCAAGGCCGCCGATGTTGGCGCCGACCTGGTGGGCAAGGTCGAGGCCGGTATCCCCGAGGATCACCCGCTGAACCCCGCCACCATCGCCGATAACGTGGGTGACAACGTGGGCGACGTGGCCGGCATGGGCGCCGACCTCTTCGAGTCCTACATCGGGGCCATCATCGCTTCGATGATTCTTGGTGCCGCCTGGTTCACCGGGCTGAATGCCGCCGAGGACGGCACCGGGATGAACGGGGTTTTCCTGCCGCTGGCCGTGGCCGTGGTGGGCATCATCGCCTCGATCATCGGCTTCTTCTTTGTGCGGACCAAGGAAGGCGGCAACCCGCAGACCGGCCTCAACATGGGGACCTTCGGCGCCGGCGCGCTGATGATCGTCGGCACCGTTGGGGCGATCAAGTACCTGATCCCCGCGGGCGGCATTACGGTCCAGAATATCATTACCGGCGCCTCAACCACCTACCACTGGTGGGGCATCTGCATCGCCGTGGTTGCGGGCCTGACGGCCGGCATCGCCGTGGGCCTGCTCACCGAGTATTACACCGCCACCAACAAAAAACCGGTGGGCACCATCGTCGAGGCGTCCAAGACCGGTGCGGCCACAACCATCATCCAGGGCATCGCGGTGGGGATGAACTCCACCACCTTCCCGGTGTTGGTGATCTGCGCGGCCATCCTTCTGGCCTACAAATTCGCCGGTCTTTACGGCATCGCCCTCGCCGCCCTGGGCATGCTCTCCACCACGGCGATCCAGCTGGCCACCGACGCCTACGGCCCCATCGCCGACAACGCCGGCGGCGTGGCCGAAATGGCCCAGCTGGGCCGCGACATCCGCGCCCGCACCGACAAACTGGACGCGGTGGGCAATACCACCGCCGCCATCGGTAAGGGATTCGCCATCGGTTCGGCGGCCCTCACCGCCCTGGCCCTCACCGCCGCATTCCTGACCAAAATGGGACCGGGCAATGTGAACATCGACGCCGCTAACCCCTACGTGCTGGTGGGTCTGCTCATCGGCTGCATGCTGCCCTTCCGCTTTTCAGCCATGGCCATGGTGGCCGTGGGCCAGGCGGCCCAGGACATGATCCAGGAGGTTCGCCGGCAGTTCAAGGAAATTCCCGAACTGCGCCCGGCCCTCATCGCAGCCCAGAGGGCCGAGTCCGAGGAGCGGGAACCCACCGCCGAAGAGGCGAAGATCATCATGGCTGCCGACGGCAAGGCCGAGTACACCAAGTGCGTGGAAATCTCCACCAAGGCCGCGATCCAGAAAATGATCGCCCCGGGCCTGATGGCGGTCATCGTCCCGGTGGTTGTGGGCCTGATCAACGTCAACATGCTCGGCGGACTGCTGATCGGCGTGACCATCTCCGGTGTCTGCCTGGCCATCTTCCAGGCCAATGCCGGCGGCGCCTGGGACAACTCGAAGAAGCAGGTCAAGGATGAGGGACACGCCGTGCATGGCGACGATTTCGACCAGATGCACAAGGCCACCGTCACCGGCGACACCGTGGGCGATCCCTTCAAGGACACCTCCGGTCCCTCGCTGAACATCCTGATCAAGCTGATCTCGGTGGTGGCGATGATCATCGCCCCGCTGCTCTACGCCATTCACTTCGGCTAGAGCTCACTGCAACGACAACGATCAAGGCGCCGGGCCGGGCCCGGCGCCTTTTTTTTTACTGCCTCCGGAGTCCACCACCCCACACCCTTCACCCAATCCTGATATAATGGCCGGGAACGGGCCTGCCAAGCCCGGTTCAACAACCGAAGATCAGCAAGGAGACCGTCCCGTGGAAGAAAAAAAGGTCAAGGACCTGATGCTCTCTCTCAGCGAATACGCCACCGTCTCGCGCGAGGCCACTATCCTCGAGGCGCTGGCCGCTTTGAGCAAGGCCCAGATGGGCCTGGACAACGACCGCTATCACCACCGGGCGGTGCTGGCCCTCGACGAGAACGACAAGGTGGTGGGAAAGCTGAGCCACTGGGCCATCATCCGCAGCCTCGAACCGAAGCTGCTCTGCGAAAAGGATGTGCAGTCCCTGGCCCGGGCCGGCCTCAAGGCCGACTTCATTCAGCGTCTGACCAGCAATCTCGCCCTGTTCACGGGCAACTTCAGCCGGATGTGCAAGGACGCCGCCAACATCAAGGTTGGTGACGCGATGATTCCCATCGATTCAGGCATTGACGAGAACGCCCCGATCACCGATGCGATCCACATGCTGGTGATGACCCACGACTACTCCACCATGGTCACGCGCAAGGGTGATGTTATCGGTATCCTTCGCCTGGCCGATGTCTTCGAGGAAGTGGCCGACATCATCCGCTGCTGCGCCGAAGCCGGCACCAACTGCGAAGAATGCTTTTGACCGGCGACGTGGCGGTGTGCTTTTCAGCGGTTCGCCCCTCTGTTATAATCCCGGCGCAACCGGGAACTGTCTCGAGTTGAGGTTAGCCCATGTCAGCGGTCAGTATTCTCAGCGCCTCCCACTGCAGCGGCGAAGACGTGGCCCTGCAGACAGCCCGTGAGCTTAACGGCCACTTGATCGACACCCCCGCCCTGATTCGCCAGGCCGTGCAGATGCACTCCTTTTCCCAGGAAAAACTGGAACGGTTGTTCCAGGGAACATCCACTTTTCTCGATACGGTTTCCCACGGCCGCGAGCGCGGCACCGCCTACCTGCGCTCGGCCCTGGCCGAAATGATGCAGCAGGACAAGGTGGTGCTCCTCGGTCCGGCGGGTCTGATGCTGCCCCGTAGTCTGACGCACATCCTGCGAGTGGGGCTGGCCGCCAACCTGCAGTATCGCCTGCAGCAGGCCGAAGCAGCTGGTCTTCCCGCCAAGGACGGCCGCGAGTCTCTGCAGCAGGACGACGCCGCCCTGTCCCTCTGGTCCGAACGGTTTCACCACCTGCCGCCCTGGGACGAATCCCTGCACGACATGCTGATCCCGATGAACGACACCACGCCGGAAGCGGCACTGAGCATGATCCTCGAAAACGTGGGTAATCCCGCACTGACCCGCAGCGGCGAAGTGGAGCAGGCACTGGCGGACTTCGCCCTCGCCGCCCGGGTGAACGTGGCCCTGGCCGAAAAAGGCCACGATGTCTATGTCGACAGTGAAAACGGCCGACTGACCGTGACGATCAACAAATATGTCCTGCGTCTCAAACGCCTGGAAAAGGAACTGGTCACCTTGGCCGGGTCCGTCGAGGGTGTGCACGGCGTGGAGACACGACTGGGGCACAATTTCATGAAGGACCAGCCGAAGATCTATCCCCGTCTCGATGTGGACATGCCCTCGAGGGTGTTGCTGGTTGACGACGAAAAGGAATTCGTCCACACCCTCTCCGAGCGTTTGCAAACGAGAAACCTCGACACGTCCGTGGCCTATGACGGCGAGCAGGCCCTGAGCATGCTGCAGACCGACCCGCCCGGCGTGATGGTCCTCGACCTGAAGATGCCGGGCCTGGACGGGCTGGAAGTGCTGCGCCGGGTAAAGAAACTCCACCCCGAGGTGGAGGTGATCATCCTTTCCGGCCACGGTTCGGACGCCGAACAAAACCTGGCCATGGAACTCGGCGCCTTCGCCTATCTGCAGAAACCGGCCGACATCGATGTGCTGGCCGCGACGATGAAGGCGGCAAACCAGAAGGTGCAGGAGGCCGCGGACCGGGAAAAGGGGGATGCCCCCTCCGCGTGAAGAGGGAGCCGCCCAGCAGAGCAAGGAGAGGCCATGGTCCAGCCGGCTGCACAACAGCAGAGCACTGCAATCGGCCAGCCGCCCGAAGAGGCCGGTTCCTCCCGGGACCGCTACCGCCGGCTGTTCAAAGCCGTTGCGCTCTCCACCTGTATCGTCTCCATCGCACCGCTGATCATCCTGGCGGTGCTCAACTACCACCAGTACAAGCGGGCGTACCGCGCCGACCTGATCCACCCCATCTCCCTGCTCACCTCGAACACCAAGCGCTCCCTCGAATTCTTCCTCTCCCAGCGGCGCTCGGCGCTGAACATGATCATCAACGACAAGTCCTTTGACGAACTGTGCGACCAGCAGCGGCTGGAAGAGATCTTCAGCAACCTCAAAACCTCCTTTGGCGGGGGCTTCGTGGACCTGGGGCTGATTGACGACGCCGGCAACCAGTGCTCCTATGTCGGCCCCTTCCAGCTGGAGGGCATCAACTACGCCGACCAGCAGTGGTTCCGCGAGGTGTCCCTCCGCGGCGTTTACGTCAGCAACGTCTTCAAAGGCTTTCGCAAGGTGCCGCACTTCGTCATCGCCGTCAAACACGAAACCGGACCGCGGACCTACCACATCCTTCGCGCCACCGTGGACACCGAGATGCTCAACGACCAGATCCTGCACCTCAGTGCCCGGCCGTCCAGCGATGCCTTCCTGATCAGCCGCAAGGGTGTGCTGCAGAGCCCTTCACGGATCTACGGCGACGTGCTGGACCGCTTCCCGCTGGAAGTGCCCCCCTACTCGGTAAAGGTGGAGGTGATCGAGCAACTTGACGAGCGGGGCCGTCCGCTGATCCTGGGCTACGCCTATATCGAAAGCACCTCCTTCATTTTCATGCTGATCAACCGGCCGGAAGCGATCATGGGCAACTGGCTCAACCTGCGCAGCGAACTGATCATCTTCACCGCGGTGAGCGCCCTGCTTATCCTGGCGGTTATCTTCTGGGGTTCGAACTACATGGTCAGCCGCCTGCGGGCCGCTGACGCCAGGCGCGCGGCGGTGTTCCACAACATGGAGTACACCAACAAGATGGCCACCATCGGCCGGCTGGCCGCCGGTGTGGCCCACGAGATCAACAATCCCCTGGCCATCATCAACGAGAAGGCGGGTCTGCTCGACGACCTGGTGCACATGGCCGGGGAGCACCCGCTGAACGACAAGCTGCGGAGTATCGTCGGCTCGATCATCAAGTCGGTGGAGCGCTGCAGCGACATCACCCACCGGTTGCTGGGTTTCGCCCGGCAACGCGAGGCGCGTACAGAGATGATCAACCTCGAATCGCTGCTCAAGGAGGTGCTGGGATTTCTCGGTAAATCCGCGCTGCACCGCGACATCGAGGTCAACTTCAATATTCCCGGTGACCTCCCGGCCATCGAAAGCGACCGCCGGCAGTTGCAGCAGATTTTCCTCAACATCATCAACAACGCCTTTGCCGCCATCGACGATGGCGGCCGTATCGATATCGGCATGATCGCGATCGATGATGGTTCGGTGGGGGTCAGCATCACCGACAACGGCAGCGGGATTTCCGAAGAGAACATGAAACATATATTCGAACCGTTCTTCACCACCAAGAAGGGATACGGAACCGGCCTCGGCCTCTCCATCACCTTCAGCATGGTGGACAAGATCGGTGGCAGCATCGACGTGCAGAGCGTCGAAGGCGAGGGAACCACGTTTACCGTCCGGCTGCCGGTGGTAGGGGAAAATGCCTAGGAGATACCCATGGACGGCCTGAGAGTGCTGTTGGTCGACGACGAGGAGGAGTTGGTCGAGACCCTGGTGGAGCGGCTCCAGATTCGCGGATTCCAGGCCGAGGGGGTGACCCGGGGTGTTGATGCCATCCAGCGAATACGCGAAGGCGACTTTGCGGTGGTTGTGCTGGACATGAAAATGCCGGGATTGGATGGTCTGGACGTAATCGGGCAATTGAAGCACGACCGGGCCGATATCCAGGTCATCCTGCTCACCGGGCACGGTTCGTCGGAAGACGCGGCACTGGGTCTCGAAGCCGGCGCCTTCGATTACCTGATCAAACCGGTGGACATCAACGAGTTGATCGAAATCATTCGTAAGGCGGCCGATCGCTAAGCGAGGACAGGAAGGCCCGGCAATGGACCAGGAAGACCACGGAAACCGGCTGCTCCGTGAGGGGGGGCTGGCGTTTTTTGGCGCGATAACGGCCAGCCTGTCCCACGAAATCAACAATGTGCTGGCCATCGTCGGCGAGCTATCCGGGCTGCTGGGCGACCTGCTCCAGGGATCCGCCGCCGGAAGGCCGCTGGATCCTGAACGGCTGGACAGCATCTCCCGCCGGGTCAACGAGCAGGTGGAACGGGGCAAGCGTCTTGTCAAACGGCTCAACCGTTTTGCCCACACCGTGGACCAGCCGTTCACCACGGTCAACGTCAACGAGACCATGGAGCTGATCACCACCCTCTGTCAGCGGTTTGCCGGCTTGAAGCAGACGACTCTGGAAACCGAATTGCCCGCCGAAGAGCTGGTGGTGGAAACCTCGGCCTTCGGATTGATGCAGGCCGCCCACCTCTGCATCGATCTGGCACTGGCGGCCGGCGAGAGTAGCTCGAACACTGTCAGTGCCGGCTTCAGCAAAGCCGATGACGGCGGCGTCACCGTTTTCGTCACCGGTTCCGCGGAGATCCGTATGGAAGGCAGAACCACTGAGAGGCTGGCCTACCTGTCGGTGCTTATGAACAACCTTGGCGGCACGGTGGTCTGTTCCCCGGAATCGGACCCCCGCCGCTTTGTGCTGCACACGCCACGCACCAGAATTGCGGTGCCGGCAGCTCACTGAAGACCTGGGAGGCGTGCAATGGCTGGTGAAAAGATACTGCTCGTCGATGACGAGGAGGAATTCGTCAAGATCCTTGCCGAGCGCATGGAAGCCCGCGGCATGAAGGTCACCCTGGCCTTCAGCGGCGACGGGGCGATTGCAGAGGCCGGCAAATCAGACTTCGACGCCGTGGTTCTCGACCTGGCCATGCCGGGCCGGGACGGCATCGATACGCTGAAAGAACTGCTGGTGATCAACGGCGACCTGCAGGTGATCCTGCTCACCGGGCACGCCACGGTGGACAAGGGGGTGCAGTCGATAAAACTCGGGGCCAGGGATTTTCTGGAGAAACCGCTGGACTTCGAGAAACTGCTGCAGAAAATCGCCAGTGCCGCGGCGGCAAAGTTCCGCATCGACCAGCAGAAATCCAAACAGAACATCAACGACATTCTCAAGAAAAAGGGCTGGTAGACGGGAATGGAAAAAGCGAAAAGCACTGCTGTTGACTGGAAGAGAGCCTCCCTGCTTCTGCTCGGCGTCGCACTGTTTACCGTGGTCTACCTCCTGCCTCCGGTGTCCCCGGCGGTTGACCCCCAGGGTCAGGCCTTCGAACTGAGCCGCGAGGGCAAGGCGGCCCTGGCCCTCTTTCTCCTCGCCGCCACCTGGTGGGTTTTCGAGGTTGTGCCCATCGGCATCACCAGCATCACCATCGGGGTGATGCAGGCGCTGTTCATGATCCGTGATGCCCGCACCGCCTTCACCGACTTCATGGACCCCTCGGTCTGGTTCATCATCGGTTCGCTGGTCATCGGCATGGTCTTCACCAAGTCCGGACTGACCCAGCGCATGGCGTACAAAATGCTGGTGCTGGTTGGTGAACGGACGAGCATGATCTACCTCGGTTGTTTCACCCTGACCTCGGCCCTGACCCTGATCATGGCTCACACAGCAGTGGCCGCCACCATCTACCCCCTGCTGATGGCGATCTACACCATGTATGACGAGGAGCGCAACCCCTCGAAATTCGGCAAGGGTCTGTTCATCGGCATGGCCTTCGTCGCCGGCGCGGGGAGTATCATCACCCTGCTGGGCGCGGCCCGCGGGGCGGTGGCTCTCGGTTTCTACCGCGACATCACCGGTGTGGATATCAGTTTCTTCACCATTACCTACTACATGCTGCCGGTGGGTGTGTTGATGACCTTCCTGCTCTGGGGCTTCTTCATGGTCTTCTTCAAACCGGAACGCAAGACTATCCCCGGCCTCCGCGAGCGGGCCAAGACCCTGCACGCCAACCTCGGACCGATCACCAGGGTGGAGATCACGACCCTGGTCATCGTCTTCGGCGCCATCGCCATCATGAGCCTGCGCTCCTTTGTCCCGGCCCTGGCTACGTTGAACAAGAGCGCCATCATCCTCTGCTCCACGGTGCTCTTCTTTGTCTTCCGCATCCTCGACCTGGAGGATCTGGAGGACACCCCGTGGAACATCGTCCTGCTCTTCGGCGGAGCGATGAGCATCGGCTTCTGCCTCTGGCAGACCGGTGCCGCCACGTGGCTGGCCATCATCTGGCTCAACCTCTTCCAGAACGCCCCCTGGTTCGTCTTTGTCATGGGCGTCTCGTTCTTTGTCATGCTGATGACCAACTTCATCATGAACGTGGCGGCCATCGCCATCGTCCTGCCGGTGGCCCTGGTGCTCGGCCCCTACCTGGGAACCGCACCGGAGGTAATCCTCTTCTCAGCCCTGGTCACCGCGGGCATGCCCTTCCTGCTATTGGTGGGCGCCGCACCAAATGCCATCGCCTACAGCAGCGGATTGTTCACCACCCGGGAGTTCTTTGTCGCCGGGATACCGGCCAGCGCGCTGCTGATGGTGGTTCTGGCTCTGTTCGTCTGGTTGATCTGGCCGATGATGGGTATGCCGGTGCAGATCGGCTGAAGTGACGTTACAACCCCGCTCACACCACCAGTTTGACGGGGATTCCCTTAACGGATATGCCGCGTATCTCGCAGCCTGTCCGTTTGTACGGCGAACGCAACTGCACAGCTTTCCTCTTGATTTCAAAGGTTGTTCTTGGAGAATAGAAGATTTTGCCCATGAACTCGCATTGCATGTTTTGCAATGTTTCCTGATTTCAATGGGTAACCTAATTGTTGTTATGTGGTCAATTGAAAAGGATTTAATTGAAGGTAGTTAGATTACTCGTAGGGAAATGGAGGGAATCATGGAAAAGCTGGTTATGCTATCCCAATGTGCTAGCGGTTTAGGGTTCTTTCTTCTTGGCGTAGCTGCCATTTGGTTTGTAGCCATTTATACATCCAAGGAAAAGGACTAACGAAATTTGGATATATGCACTTGTTTTCATTGTGATTGATTGGCTATAGATGGACGGTATATTGAAAATGAACTGATGGGCCGCATAACA
>CBESOE010000041.1:0-28944 GCA_965531145.1 uncultured bacterium
GAGTAAGGGGGGACGTCACTTGGTGCTGTAGCGGAGCGCGTTGAAAATCACCTTGCTGCCGTCCCGCTCCAGGCCGAAAGGCAGTTCGCGATACCCGGCAAAGGCCTCGCGCAACCGGTCCTGGCGCTCCCGCGGGCAGTAGAGCAGCAGGAACCCTCCGCCGCCCGCCCCCACCACCTTGCCGCCCAGGGCACCGGCGTCGCGGGCCGCCTCGTAGAGCCGGTCGATGCCCTGGTTGGAGATGGTGTCGGCCAGTTCACGCTTGATACACCAGCCGTCGTGCAGTGCCCGGCCCACCTCGTCGATCCGCCCGGCCAGCAGGCTCTGCTTCACCAGCGGCACCAGCCCGCGAAGGCTGTCCAGCTGACCGATGCGGCTGGAGATGTTCTCCTTCTGGGTCTCCAGAACACTGGCCGCACTGCGGGTGGAATTGAGATACCAGAGCATCAGCTGCTCGCCCAGACGGCGCTTGTCGCCCTCGCTGATCCCGATGCGGCGGCAGTCCACCCGGCCATCCACACCGACGTCGAAGTGACGCAGGTTTCCGTAGGCGGCGATATACTGGTCCTGGATACCGATGGGGCGGCCGAGGGTCTCCACCTCGATCTGCACCGCCTCCCGGGCCAGGCGCTCAGCCGTCACCTGTTCGCCATTGAAGGCGTAAAAGGCATTGAGCAGCCCCACGGTGATACTGCTGGAAGAGCCCAGCCCGCACCCTTCGGACGGGATGTCGGCCAGGGTGGTGATCTCCACACCCTTCTCGATGCCGGTGATGCGCATCGCCTCGCGGATCAGGTCGTGGGAAATGCTGTCCACGTTCTCCACGATCTCACGGTCCGAGTAGTTGAGAACGATCAGATCGTCGAACCGCTCCTTGATGATCACGAAGACATACTTGTCGATGGCCGTGCTGATGAAGGTGGTCCCTTCCCGGCGGAAGTAGTCGGGGAAATCGGTTCCACCACCGGCCAGGCTGACACGCAGGGGGGTCTGGGTAATGATCACGGCTCAGGCATTCCTGTAGAAATCGGCGATGGCGTTGACCACGGTCTCCATCCGCTCCTGCCCCAGTTCGGGGAAGATTGGCAGGGCCAGGGTCTGGCCGGCGGCCAGTTCGCTCACCGGGAACTGCCCGGGCCGTCCGCCGAGGTCGGCAAAGCACTCCTGCAGGTGCAGGGGCACCGGGTAGTAAATATCGCAGCCGATCTTCCGCTGCTGCAGGTGGTCGCGGAGTTCGTCCCGGCGGTGACAGCGGATGACATACTGATTGTAGATGTGGCGGTGGCCCGCCGGCGGCGTCTGATCGCTGCGCGGGGCGCCGCTGCCCGCCACCGGCGATTCCAGCGGCAGGGCGATGATACAGCGCTCCGGATCCACCAGCCCGGCGTCGAGGAAGAGCCGGTTGTAGGCCGCGGCATTCTGCTGGCGCCCCGCGGTCCAGCCGTCGAGGTAGCGCAGTTTGACCCGCAGCACGGCGGCCTGCAGGGCATCCAGCCGGAAGTTGCCGCCCACCATGTGGTGGTAATACTTCCTCTCGCTGCCATGCATCCGCAGTTCCTGGAGCCGCGCCGCCAGGTCGGCATCACCGGTGGTCACCAGACCGCCGTCCCCGAACCCTCCGAGGTTCTTGCTGGGGAAGAAGCTGAAACAACCCACCCGCCCCATACTGCCGGCCCGGCGGCCCTTGTACTCGGTGCCGATGGCCTGGGCCGCGTCCTCGATCACCGGCACGCCGCGGCTGTGGGCGATGGCGAGGATGGGGTCCATGTCGGCCGCCTGACCGTAGAGGTGTACGGGCAGGATCGCCCTGGTCCGCGGGGTGAACACACCCTCCACCAGGTTGGGGTCGAGGTTGAAGCTCACCGGATCGATATCGGCGAAGACCGGAACCGCGCCCAGGCGGAAAATGCTGCCCGCGGTGGCGAAGAAAGTGTAGGGCGTGGTGACGACCTCGTCGCCGGCCCCCACCCCGCAGGCCATCAGCGCGGCCAGCAAGGCATCGGTACCGCTGGAAACCCCCACGGCGTGACCACAGTCGCAGTAGCCGGCGGCCTCCTCTTCCAGGCTTTTGACCTCCGGGCCGAGGATGAAGTACTGGCTCTCGCAGACCCCGCGAACCGCTTCGTCCAGCTCGGACCGGATGGCGGCATACTGGGCTTTCAGGTCGAGCAACGGCACCCCGGCCGCCTGGTGACTGTCACCGCTTTTTCCGCTCATGTCGCTCCCCATCACCGTTCTTCCGCATCAGGGGCCGGACGGCTCGAAAACCCACCGCCCCGACCGTGTGAAACACCGTATAACTGACTGTAATCATAATTGGTTGCACGAACGGGTCATGGTAGCAGATGCGCTCTCCCGCTGTCCATCGTTTTTGCTGGCGGCCCGGGGCCGGAAGCTCCTAGTAGAGGTATCCCATGGCCTTGAGTTTCTCGGCCACTTCGGGATCGAGAACCAGTTCATCCCCAGGGTCCGCACCACTGCCGGCGGCCAGGGTCAGGGCCAGAGACTCCAGCTCGGCGGCCTTCTCCGGCTCCACCTCCGCAAGGTTCTCCTTCTCTCCGGGATCCGCATCGAGATCCACCAGGCGGATCCCCTTCTCCAGCCCGCTCAACTTCTCGTGGATACGGGTAAACTTCCAGTTCCCCTGCTGGATGCTGAATCCCTGATCGTGCCCGTGCTGGCTGAAGGCCAGTCGCTCCTCCCGTGCCCCGAGCTCCTCCCGCGCCCCGAAGAGATCGGCGCCCTTCATCGACGGCGGAACCGCCACACCGAGAATTCTCAGCAGGGTGGGCGCCACGTCGATGCTCTCGGTGAGCCGGCTCACCGTGGCCGGCATGCGGCGTTCGCCGGGCGTGCGGATGATCAGGGGGATGCGGAGTTGCTCGGCATAGAGCCCGTGGTGGCCGAAGAAGATATTGTGCTCGCCCAGCCCCTCACCGTGATCCGCGGTGAGGGCCATGATGGTCCGCCCGGTGAGGTCCATCCGCTGGAGCTGCTTCCAGAGCACGCCAAAGGCGTGATCGGTGGCCGACACCTCCCCGCGATACATGGCGGCCGGATAGTCCGGATCGGTGATGCCCTGGAACCAGTGCCGCGGCTGGTTGGCCAGCTGCACACCATAGCGGTGCCGAATCTGGCGCTCGATGGGTGGCCGGTCCGCTGCCCGCCACTGTTCACCATCGCTGTACATCCGGTCGAAGGGCGGGACCGGCGTGTAGGGCAAATGCGGGTCATAGTAGTGGATCCAGAGAAAGAAAGGTTCACCGCGGTGCTCCGCGATCCAGGAGAGCGCCATCACCGTTGTGTCCAGCGCCATCCGTTCCATCTGCGGATACCTCACGTCCTCGAATCCCTGGCCCAGCCCTGAGTGCCCGGGGCCGAGGTGCCATGCGCCAACCATGGCCGCGGTGCGATAGCCGCTCTCCTTCAGCAGTTCGGCCAGGGTGACCGCCTCCTCCGCCAGCTTCTCGGCATTGTGCGTCACCCCGTGGCTCACACCGTACTGGGAGGTGAACAGGCAGGCGTGGGAGGGCAGGGTGTTGTTGAACTGGCTGACCACCTGTTCGAAGACCACCCCCTCCCAGGCCAGCCGGTCAATATTGGGCGTCCGCACCTCGGCGCTGCCGTAGCACCCGAGGTGGTCGGCGCGCAGCGTGTCCACGGTGATCAGGATCACGTTGGGCCGGATGTCCTTCCCCGCCTCCACCGCCGGGCGCCGGCTCCGCTGAACAATGCGCGGGCGGGACCAGATCGCATGCACCCGCCATACCGCCCCGGGATGGAACAGTGTCTCGAGGACCAGTGTTACCGGTCGCCCCGCATAAGCGGCGAGGTTCAATTGAACTCGCCGAACCTTGTTCAGGTCGTCCCGGGTATTGAACGTGTCATGGTACAGGGTTTCCGTCGCCTGGTCGTCCCGGATCCCGATGGTGAACTCCACCAGGTGAGGGTCCTCCGGCTCCTCCCGAGGTCTCCCCTTGAGCCCGAGGTCCACCGAGAACACCGGCCCCCGGGCCAGGTCCACCTGGTATTCCACCGTGGCGGACCGCCGCGCAAAGATCCCGTTGACGTGGGAGCGGTCCGCGATGCGGCTCTCGTTGATCCAGACCGCCGCCTTTGAGTCCGCCGGGGCGGCGGCGGGCTCCGAAACCACGGCGCCGGGATAGAGGTAGACAAAGTCCAGCACTTCACGGAGCTCCCGGTCCCGTTCCCCGAGACAGCCCACCATTGTGAGCAGTCCCGGCAGGATGAGGAAGCAGAACATTCTGATCGGCCAGGGGGATGACATGGATACACCTCGGCGGGGATTATGCCACTTTTGCCGAGGGTGGTGAAGCCGGGAGCGGTGGGTCAGGCCGAACGGATTCTGCTGCGCCCGGGGGTGGAGGCCGGGGCCGCATCCGTCTCGGCAGCGGTGGCCGCCTCCCGGGCCAGTTCCAGCCGCTGCATGAAATACTCGTCGTAGACCCGGGGGGTGAAGAGTGCCAACGCCTGGCGGAGCTGGCCGCCGAGGAGGTCCACCAGGGAGTAGACCTGGAAGTAGAGCCGGGCCGAACTCAGCGACCGGCTCAACTGCAGCCGGGCCTTGAGCCCGGGATCGCTGGCCAGCGGAATCTCCAGCAACCATACCTTTTCCTCATCGGGGCACCCCTTGCCGGGGAGATCCGCCGGCTCGGTCCCCGAGGGGGACCAGTCCCAGTGAAACATCCTCCAGTCCGGACCGTCACTGGCCACGGCCACGTCGATGCGGGCCCGGCAAAAACCGAGGTGCTGGAACAGCACGGCCAGTTGCCCGAACAGTTCGGCCGGGCTCCGTGCCTCGGTCAGTTTGCTCGCCGCGGCCCGGATGAAAATCTGGTTGGAGAGGATCCGGCGCTGGAAGAAAAAGGCCCGCTGCACCAGGTCGCGGAACTCCTTGAATTCGTGGTAGCCCAGCCGGGTGAAGATCAGCGCCAGCACCACGCTGACCAGCAGGGTCATCACCGCAATGCCCATGGTACGGTTGACCATCAGGACAAAGGCGGCGACGCCGAAAGCGGCGGTGACCATGTACATCACCAGGACGATCACCCGCTGGGAGACCCCGCCCCGCAGCAGCTGGTGGTGGATATGACCGCCATCGGCCTGGAACAGCGGCTTGCCGGCAAACAACCGCCGCAGGATGGTGACACCGGTCTCAATGATCGGCACTCCGAGGATCAGCAGCGGAATGGCGATGGAAACAACGATGGAGCTCTTGCCGCCGGTGCGCACGGCCAGGGCGGCCAACAGGAAGCCAAGAAAGTAGCTGCCGCCGTCGCCCATGAATATCCGGGCCGGATAAAAGTTGAAGCGCAGGAAGCCGAGGGTGGCACCGACGATGGTCACCGTGAAGATGGCGATCAGCACCCGGCCGTTGACCAGGGCCATCAGCCCCACCGATATCGAAATCAGGCAGGCCAGGCCGCCGGCCAGGCCGTCCAACCCGTCCACCATGTTGAAGGCATTGGTCACCCCCACCAGCCAGATCACGGTCACCGGCAGGGCCAGCCAGCCCAGGGTGACCGGGTCACCGCTCAGCGGGTTGGTGATCAGTTCGATGCGCAGGCCAAACCCGAAACTGATCAGGGCGGCAGAGGTCTGGACCGCCAGCTTGAACCAGGGGTTCAGGCCCCGCAGGTCGTCCACCAGACCCACCAGGAACAGCAGCGTGGCCGGGACGAAGAGTACCCGGAGGTTGCTGAGGTGAATGTTGAAGACCTGGGTCACGTTGTTGTCGAAGAGCAGGAGCAGGGAGAGGGTGGCGACCACCGAAAAGTAGATGGCGATACCGCCCAGACGGGGGATGGACCGGGCATGGATTTTCCGTTCACCGGTGGTGTCCTGACCGATGCCGTAGCGCTCACTGAGCCGGAGGACCAGCGGCGTCAAAAAGAGCGAGATACAGATCGACGAGAAAAAAAGCGCCAGGTATGTCTTCATGGATTCACGCGATCACCGGCCGGCGATTATTACAGTGACACGGACACAGGAACACTGCCGGCCGCCCGCATCGTTCATGAAAAAGCTTCAGCCGGGCAACCTCTCAACCATTCATCGATACATATTTCAACGGACATAACCGATTTATCGACGTCAAATTCCCGCCGCTGCCCCCCCCGGGCAAAGCAACGGCCCGGTTTCATACTGATCTGGTAGAGCTTCCCGATTAGGCTGAACATACCATTCCTCTGCCAAAGAGACAAGGGGTTGAGGACCGGGAGACCACTGAACCTTCAGGGTTTCAGGCGCCGGCGGTGGATCAGGTGGATGGCCAGGGTGCCGGCACGGCAGACCACGGACTTGACCGCAGCGGAGAGGGCGCGAACCAGGTTCAGCGGCTGGCGCCAGCCGGGAAGATAGCGGTTGAACAGGGGGACTTCGTTGTTCACCAGGCGGATGGCGAACCAGTAGAACATCGCCGGGTACCGCCCGCGGAACATCAACCGGTTCTGGTTGCGCTGGGACCAGACCTGGTCCTCCACCACCCGGTCCTTCACCTCCTCGTAAAACTGCGTGCCCTTGATGGGGAAGGCCACCGAGGGGCCAAAGTGGTCGGGCTTTGTTTCCTTGAGAAACCGAACGGTGGCGAGGATATCGCGGCGGGTCTCGCCAGGGTAACCGAGCATGATGAAGTGTCCCACCTCGATCCCGGCCTCCCTGGTCATGGCCGTGGCCTCCCGCACCTGCTCGAGGGTGAACTTCTTGTTCATCCGGTCGATGACATGCTGTGCCCCCGACTCCGCACCGTACCAGATGCGGAAACAGCCGATCCGCTTGAGGGTGGCGATGGTCTCCCGGTCGATGCAATCCACCCGGGAAAGGCACTCGAAGGGGATCGCCGCGTCCTCCGCCTCCACCGCCTCGGCAAAACGGACAACCCACTTGCGGTTCAGGGTCAGCACGTCGTCGGCGATCCAGACCGCATCCGGCTGGTACTGTTCCTTGATCTGCTTCAACTCCCGGGCCACATCACCCGGGTCACGCTGGCGGTGGGTCTGGCCGAAGACCTCCCGCGAACACCAGCTGCAGTCAAAGGGGCAGCCCCTGGCGGTGAGGATGGATATCGAGGCCTCGCCGTGGCGGCTGCGCCAGCTGCGCAGGTAGTGCTGGAAATCGATGGCCTTGCGGTCGGGCCAGGGCAGCAGGTCCAGGTCTTTCATGGCCGGCCGCGGAGCGGTGCGGTGAAGGCCGCCGTCCCGCGGCAGGACCAGCCCCGCCACCTCGTCCATCTCCCCGGCGTCGGTTCCCTGGTCCAGCGCGATGGCCAGCCATTCCGCCAGGGTTTCCTCCCCCTCCCCCAGGGCCACGGCAGCGGCGCCGGCCCGCAGGTAGTGGTCGAGATACTGGGCCGGGTCCGGCCCGCCCACGATCACCGGAATACCGAAGCCCACGGCGTCGCCCACCATGCGCAGCACGTTCTGCCTGGTGATCACCGTGGCATAGATCCCCACGGTTTTCGGCCGGACTTCGGCCAGGCGAAGCTGGTAGCCCACCGGATTGAGAAAGGTGGTGTCCAGCACCTCCACCCGGAAACCGGCCTGCTTGAGCCAGGCGGAGAGGTAGAGAATGCCCAGGGGAGGGTAAGGTTTCATCACCCGCTGCTCCACCTTGTCCGAAGAAAGGTAGTAGCCGTGGGTCAACAGGATATCGGGGCCGGGAGGCGCCCCCCGTCCACGGCGATCGTCACGACGGTCACCACGGCGGTCCACGGTCCCCTCTTCTTCGCCATCCGGCCTGAGATAGGTGAGACCCACGTCAGTCGCCCTCCCCACTCTGAACTTCGGTGAGTGGAGTAGATTCCTCCGCTGTCTCTTCACCGGCGCCCGGCTGCAGCGCCGGCGGGGCAAGGTGCAACCACGGCTCCAGCCGGCTGGTGAACAACCCGGCCCGGTCGCAGCGCAGCGCATCGCGCAGGTAGGTCTGCAGATCCTCTTCGGGACGGTCCAGCTCCACGGAAAGCTCCACCAGGCGCACCAGCAGGTCGCAGCGCCCGGCATCCCGCCGCACCGCCTCGGCGTATTCCACAAAGGCCTTTTTCAGTTTGCCCCGCGCCTCGTAGAGCAGGGCCAGCCGGTAGTGCAGATCGGCGTCGTGAGGGTCCATCTCCACCGCCTTGCGGTAGAGCTTCAGCTCGCGGTCGCTGTCACCGGCCTCGCGGTAGAGCCCGGCCAGCCAGACGTAGTGCGAAACATCCTCCTTGCTGCGGCGGCAGGCGTCCTCACCGGCTTCGATGGCTGCCGGCAAATCCCCTTCCAGGTAACAGAGCCGGGAAAGAAGGCGGTGGTTCCAGCCGTCATAGGGGAACAGCTCCACGGCGCGTTCCAGGGCGGTCCGGGCGTCGGCCAGCCGGTCCATTTCCATGTAGACGTGGGCCAGCAGTTTCAGCGGCTGGTAATTGTCCGGTTCCGCCGCGGCAGCGGCTTCGAAGAGAACCAGGGCCTCGTCCCGTTCCCCTTCCAGCCAGCGCCGGTATCCCTCCACCACCTGTTCCGTCTGTTCATTGCCGCGGAAACGGGGGAAATACTCGGAGGGGATACTGCCCTCCCTGCCGCCGGAGCCGAAGGTCACCGGCATGGTGGTCTGGGCCGGCGCCGCGGCGGGCATGGCCAGGAGAAGCAACAGCAGGATGGCAGCGGCGGGACCAGGGCCCCGGGGGGACGCTCCCCTCTTTCCCCGCGGCCGGGTGAGGGCGCCGATCAACGCCGGACAGGCTGACGTCAACAGAAAGACCAACAGGGTCACCTCCACGGCCACGGCCTCGGTGACGCCGATCCCGGGAAAGAGGAGGGCGGCGATCCACTCGCGGGCCCCGAGACCGCTGACGGTAAGCGGCACCAGGCGGCCGGCCATCACCAGTGGAACCACGGTCATCACCTCTCCCAGCCGCAGATCCTCTGCCGGCACCAGGCCCCGCAACAGTACGAAGTAGAGTAGGTATACTACGAAAAACGCGGCCAGAGCCACAAGCAGGAGCAGAATCGCACTGCCGGGCCCCACCCGGGCCGCGGCCAGAGCGGCCCGTACCGCCCGGGTCCGCACCGGCCCCAGCCAGTAGCAGCGACGCAGCAGGGTGGCGGCGGCCGGGCCCAGCACCAGCACCGACATGGCAAAAAGAGCGGCCGCCGCCGGCAGCAGGGCCCACCAGACCCCGAAGAGGATCAGGGTGCCGGGAACGGCAAAGAGAAAGACCGCGGTGAGGTCCAGAGCCTTGTCCACCAGCACCAGGCCGGCCAGGGTGCTCCGGCTCCGGCCGGGCAGATAGAGCACCCGCCCCAGTTCCCCGAGGTTGAGCGGGGTGAAGAGGCTGAGGGCGACACCGGCCAGCAGCGAACGCATGGCCAGCCCGAACCCCACAGCAACCCCGCGGCGGTGCAGAAGCGCCTGCCATTTCCAGGCTTTGAGCAGGTAGTGAACCGCCACCATGGGGATGGCCAGGGCAAAGAGACGCAGGTCGAGGCCGGAGAATGAGTCGAGCCCCTGCCGCCAGTCCTCCCGGAAACTGTAGAAGATCAGCAGGAAGAGGGAGATGGTGAAGAGGTAGCGCAGCAGCAGGAAGGGCCGGATCTTCATCGGGGCCCTCCCGCGGGTGCGGCCCGGCCGGAGAAACGCTGGACCAGCCAGGCCAGCGGATGGGCGCAGAAGACCAGCAGGTAGAGGTCCACCTGCACCCGGTGGGGTGTGCCGGCGGCCACCAGGGCATGCAGCGAGAGGTAGAACAGCGTCAGCAGGTAGAGGTAGAGCGGCCCGCTGCGCCAGCGACCGGCCAGCATGATCATCCCCACCAGCGCCAGGGGCAGCTGCCAGCCGATGCTGAGCCAGGCAACCGCCTTCCAGTGCAGGCCCGATTTCCGCACCGGGGACACCCGGACCATCTCGCCGGCCCTGATCAGGCAGAGCCTGGCGTAGACCCGCGGGTTGGCCAGGATGAAGGTCTTGACGTTGTGGTTGAGGATGCGGTTGCGTTCGGTCTCCGGCTGGTCCGGGGTGAACCGGGGGAACTCCACCGTGTCCCGGCGTTTGAGCGTCGGCATCTCCGACTCCCGGACCTCGCGGTAGAGATCCTGCGTCCAGACGTTCTCCGCCATTTCGAACTCGGTGGAGAACTTCTGGTTGTTGTACTCCCAGAGATTGCGCCCCCCCTTGGTGGGCAGGATCACCAGCTCGTCGAACAGGCCGTGGTTGCGGATCACCCAGGGCGTGGCCACCGCAACAAAAACCGTGGTGGTGACCAGGGCCAGGGCCAGGGCCCGGACCAGCGGGCGGCCCTTCTCCCCGCCCCACCAGACCTCGGCCACCAGGGCCAGCAGCAGCAGCGGCAGGAAGGTGGCGGTGAAGGTGCGGGTGAGGAAGGAGAGCCCCAGCAGCAGACCCAGCAGCACGGCCCGCCCGGCGGTGGGCCGCCGGCGCAGCGCGTAATACGCGCAGGAGGCCAGCCCGAGGAGGACCACGAAGAGCGTCTGGGTCACCAGCAGGCCGGCGTAGTAGATGAAGTACGGGTGGACCGCAGCCAGCAGCGCCGCGGCCAGGCCCGTTTCACGCCCCACCGCTCGCGAACCGAGATAAAAGGCGATAAGCGGCAGCAGGGCTGAAAGCAGCAGTTGCACCAGCTGTGCGGGAAACAGAGTGCTGCCGAAGACGGCAAAGACGCCGGCGAGGAACAGCGGGTAGAGCGGCATGAAGAAGGCCGTGGGCTCGCCGGACGGGATCATCCCGAAGAGGCCGCCCGACTCGGCCCAGCGCCGCTGCAACTCCACCACGTGCGCCGGTGCACCGGGCGGCAGGTCCATCAGTTCAGCCGAGACCGACATGCCGCGACCGTCCAGGATGTTCAGCGCCAAGTCGCTGAAGATCCTGCCCTCGGCCACCTCCAGCGCGCCGGTGAGTTGCACCGCGACGAGGAAGCCCAGCCTCAGCGCCAGGCCAAGGATGAAGATCAGCAGCAGGGGACGGCGCCGCAGCGCCGTCAGTGGGCGGTTGTCACTCAATGTATCCCAGGTCCTCGAGGTGCTGCCGGAAGGCATCGTCATCAGCCGGATCGCCGCTCCCGGCGGACCGGGGCAGGATCAGCCCATCGTAGCTCGCCGGCCGCGCCACCCCGGCCAGCTCCCGAACCACCGCCGGCTCCAGCACCTCCTCCAGCACCCGACCGTCAAAATCGAGGGCCGGAGGATAGCCGAGCAGGGCCAGCACCGTGGGGCCGATGTCGAGCACCGAGGCCCGTTCCAGCCGTGCCCCCGGGCGAATCCCCGCCCCGGCAAGCACCACGATCCCCGGCGGCGCGTCACGGTGGGCCGCGGTCATCAGCGGCCCGCCCATGAGATATGTGTTGTAGAGCCGTTTTACGCCCCGGTAGGGTTCCATACCGTGGTCGGACACCAGGACCACCACGGTCTGCTCGTCCACCCGCTGCAGAACGCTGCCGATCAACTCGTCGGTGTAACGGTAGTATCGTTCGAGGACGAGACCATAGCGTGTCACCAGGGAACTGTCCACCGCGCCGAATCGTTCGGGGTGGGCGAATCTCATGAAAAAGTGACCCACCGGGTCAAGGCCGTTCCAGTAGACCGCCAGCAACCGGGGCAACGGTTCCTCGTCCAGCAGCCGGCGGACAATGCGGGCGGTCTTCTCGTCGGGCTCGAAGCACCGCCAGTGGATGTATTCCTCCAGTTCCTCGATCCTGGCGCCGCCGTGGTCGAAAAACCGCGCCCGGGCCTCCTCCGCTCCCGGCAGGGGTTCCCGGGCTTCCCACTCGCTGATCCGCCGCGCCAACCCCGGCGGATGGGTCAGGCCCGAGCCCCATGGCGGGTCGTGGCGCAACCCGACAAAGGAGACGTGGTCGGTGACCATGTAGCCGTTGACCCGGGCCGCCGGGTAGGTCTGCCACCAGTTGACCACCCCCACCGGCAGGTGCCGGCCGGCCACGTCCCAGAATGCCGCCGCCGTCATCTCCGACCCGTCGATGGTGGAGAACCGCATCAGCTTCAGCATCTCCATCCGGCCGAGGAACAGCTTTTGGGGAAAGAGATAGAGCGGAACCCCCACCCCGGGGAAGTCGGCGCGGAGAAAGAAGCGGATCCCGTGGCCCGCGGGCAGCTTGCCGGTGGCCATGGAGGCCCAGAGCAGCGGGGACTCGGTGGGAACCAGGGTTTCCAGCGTGCCGCGGCAGCCCCGGTCCACCAGGCGCTGGAGGTTGGGCAGCAGGCCGCGCTCCAGCAGGGGGTCCACCTCGGCCCAGGAGGCGCTGTCGATGCCGATGACGAAGACCTTCCGCCCGCTGTCCACCACCGGGCCTGCCCCGGCGGCGTTCACGGCTGCCGCGGACCCGGGCAGGGCCGGGCGGAACAGGGGGAGGAGCAGCAGCAGGACCAGCGGCACCACCGCCAGACCCCGCTTTCCGGCCTTTTGGCGGACGGCGGGGAGCAGGTGGGTGAGGGCGGCCAGCAGGCAGAGGACCGCCCCGACCATGATCAGGAGTGTTCCCGGCGGGGCCACGGTGGTCCGGTTGTGCACGGCGTTGAAGACGAATGCGCCGGCGGTGTAGAGCAAGGCCAGGGCCAGAGATACCCGGGGCGGGTGATCAGCCTTTTCCCGGTGCCGCCGAATGAGCAGCCCCAGGGGCAGAAATATCGTGGAGGCCAGCGCCCAGAGCAGGGTGTAGAAAAGGGCGAAGAGCAGCCAGAGGACCAGCGCGTGGCGCCCCGGGTGGGGGAATCCGGGATTGAGCAGCAGGGCCAGGGCCAGGGCCGGAACGGCCAGGGTCAGCCCGGCGCCGCAACAACGGGCACAGAACCGGACCACCGTCCGGGTCACCTGCCCGCGCCGCCGGTGCGGCGATACCAGTCGATGGTTTTTGCCACCCCCTCCTCGAGCGTTACCTTGGGCGACCATCCCAGCTGCTCCCTTATCTTTTTCGCCTCGAGACAGATGTGGAAGATCTCACCGGCGCGGACATCCTCGTAGAGGGGCTCGTCCGCAAGGCCCAGAGCTTTGCGCACCGTGTCGAAGATAGTGAAGTCGCTGACCTCTGTTCCCCAGCCAACGTTGTAGCAGGCGTTGTCGCCCCGTTCGAGAGCAACGATGTTGGCCTGCACCACGTCGTCGATGTAGACGTAGTCGCGGGTCTTTGACCCGTCGCCGAAGATAGTGCACTGTTTGCCGCCGGAAAGGAGCTGGATGAAGATGGCCACGACACCGGCTTCGCCGTGGGGATTCTGCCGCGGACCGAACACGTTGGGGTAGCGCAGGGCGGTCCAGTTCAGGCCCTGGAGGCGGTTGTAGACGTAGAGGTAGTGCTCCACGGTGTGCTTGGAGATGCCATACGGGCAGTCGGGGTTGATCGGGTGCTCCTCGGTCACCGGCATGAACTGCGGCTCGCCGTAAACGGCGCCGCCGGTGGAGGCGTAGACGAATTTCTGGAGCCCGTGCTTCAGCCCCGACTGGAGGAGGTTGATGGTGCCGAGGATGTTGACCCGGGCGTCGTAGACCGGATCGGCCACCGACTTGCGGACATCCATCTGCGCCGCCAGGTGGAAGATCGCCTCGATTCCCTCGCCGGCAAAGGTCTCCTCCAGGGCCTCGTCCCTGATGTCCTGCTGGTAGAACGTGGCTTCGGGGTGCAGGTTTTCCCGCCGGCCGGTGGAGAGATCGTCCACCACCACCACCTGGTGCCCTTCGCCGATCAGGCGGTCCACCAGGTTCGATCCGATAAATCCCGCACCACCCGTCACCATCACCTTCATCGCTCGCTCACCTCCGCAACCACTGGTTTTCGGTTCCCCGGCAAGTTGGGCTCACCACGCGTGCTCGGGCCGGGGAGACCGGCTGGCGGCCGGGGTCGGTTCAATGGACTGGTATAACCGCTACTTTTTCTCGTCGCCCTCGTCGATTTCCTTCTTCGATTCGGCGTCATCGCTTTTTAGCGAATCCTTGAACCCGCGGATCCCCTTGCCCAGGCCGGAACCTATCTCGGGGAGCTTCTTGGCGCCGAATATGAGAAGTACCACCAGCAGGATGAGCAACATCTCGCCCATGCCGAGGGAACCGATTCCAAATAGCAGCACAAATGTAGAATGTATCAATTTGAGGCTCCTGCAACATGCCGCCCGGCTGCCCGGGATTCCCCCCGGTTTCTCCGCCCGGCACTTCCAAACGGTATTGTAGACCGGGCGGTCGGGAAAACCAAGGTCACCCGGCGGTCTCGTCCCGGAACACCCGCTTGTCACCCACCCGCCGGGTGAAGCGGCTGCGGTCCAGGTGCTCCAGCAGGGGGATGGCAAATTTGCGGGTCAGGCCGAACAGCTTTTTCACGTCGCCCACCGTCACCTCCTCACAGCCCTCCTGCCGCAGACCCAGCAGGCGGGACTTCACCTCCTCCATGGAGGTCCGGGAGAGGGTGAGGTCGGTGGTGATCCTGACCAGCTCTCCCTCGCGCAGCAGCAGGTGAAAGATCTTTTCCGCGGTTACGCGGTCCCCGCCGGCGCCGGACAGGGCGTCCCCCATGGAAGGCGGCGTGAAGCCGGCCTTGTCGTAAATCCCCACCAGCAGGCCGCGGATTTTCTCCTCGCCGGCGGAGAGGGTGACCGTGTGGCCGCTGAGCGCCACCTCGTCGGCTTTGGCGCTCACCAGACCCTCCCCGGACAGTTCGGTGAGCAGGCGGCGGAACAGCCCGTCCTCGGCCCCGATGCGGACCCGCAGTTCCTCCCGCGGCATCCCGCCGCGCAGGGTCTGCTCGGCGTGGTATGCCTCCAGAATGGTCAGCAGGGTACCCCGCAATTCGCCATACACCGCAGCGGGACAAACGGTGAGCGGATTCTCGCCGAGACTGATCAGCACCCCCTGTTCCACCAGTTGCCGGAGCATGGTCCCGGCCTCCTTGAGGTGCAGCCCGACGCGCACCGCCGCCGTGGACACCGCCAGACCCTTGAGCCCCGCCTCCTCGGCAAAGATGACCAGCCGTTCCTCCGGTCCACCGGCCGCCAGAGCCGCCAGCTTCGCGGCCATTTCCAGCGCCTGGCGCCGGCGGTGCCGGGTGGGGAGGTTATCAACCACCGTGCCGCCGCCGATGGTGATCACCGGCGAATACTGGCGGATGATAAAACGGTCGCCGGGGAAGGCGGCGGTGGGCCGCTCCAGGCGCAGCTGGGCCCATGTCCGGCCGCCGGGTTCCAGCTGACGGCTCCCGTATTCGTCCAGCAGGGTCACCCGGGCCATGATTTCGTCGGTGCCCAGGTGGAAACGGACCCGGGCCCCGTCCTTCAGCGGCCGGGCGGCGGTGTCCACCATTTCGAGGTCGGCGTCGAAGAGCGAGCTGGGGCTGAAGGTGCCCGGTCGGCCCAGCAGGTGCCCGCGGTCCACCTCGTCGAGGTTGACCCCGTGGAGGTTGATCGCCGTCCGCTGACCGGCGGCGGCCCGCTCCACCTTGTCGCCGTGGACTTCCACCCCCCGGACCCGGGCGGACTTGCCGATGGGCTGGATTTCAACGTCCTCGCCCACCGCGATGTCGCCGGCCAGCAGAGTGCCGGTGACCACGGTGCCGAACCCGCGGATGGTGAAGGCCCGGTCCACCGGGAGCCGGAACGGCCGGGCGGTCTCCTTGCCCCTGGCCAGTTGTGCTTCAGCTTCCAGGGCCCGGCGCAGGTCTTCGATGCCCTCGCCGGTGACCGAGCTGACCTTGAGCAGCGGCGCCTCCTCCAGGAAGGAGCCGGTGAGGAACTCGCGGACCTCCAGCTCCACCAGTTCGGTCATCTCCGGGTCGGCCATGTCGGTCTTGGTGATCACCACCAGGCCCCGCTGCACCCCCAGCAGGCGGCAGATGTTGAAGTGCTCACGTGTCTGGGGCATCACCGACTCGTCAGCCGCCACCACCAGCAGGACCAGATCGATGCCCCCGATGCCGGCCAGCATGTTCTTGACGAACTTTTCGTGCCCCGGCACGTCGACGAACCCCAGGCGCAGGTCCTCGCCCAGGGGCATGAAGGCGAAACCGATGTCGATGGTGATCCCCCGCTCCTTCTCCTCCTTGAGACGGTCGGGGTCGGTTCCGGTGAGCGCCGTGACCAACCGGCTCTTGCCGTGGTCGATGTGCCCGGCGGTCCCGACGATGACGTTTTTCATGGTTCGGTCGAGGGCCTCCCAAGTCGTGTTGGCGGTGTCAGGAACGGTGATTGTATCCGACCCCGAGCCGAGATGACAAACTTCATTGCACCCCGGCCGCTCGATTGTGTAGCATGACTTGCAGGGAGGCAGACCGTGACCCTGGAACGAAAATATCGTGGCCACTTCCACTACCTGCTGGTCACCCTCGACGTGGCGGCCATCTCGCTCTCGTGGATTTCCGCCTACTATCTCCGCGCGGCGCTGGACCGTTACTTCCTCTGGCCGATCAATCCGCCCCTGACCTATTTTTATGCCCTGCCGGCCATCGCCGTGCTCTGGATCATCGTCTGCGCCACCTTCCAACTCCACCGGCGCAAGCGGCAGATCACCCGCTTCGAAGAGCTCCACTCCCTGCTCAAGGCCGTGCTGCTCAACCTGCTGGTGGTGCTGGCCGTGGCCTACGTCTTTCGCGAGTTCGGCCTGGGCCGCTCGGTGATCTTCCTCTCCGCCGGGTTCAACCTGCCGCTGCTGGGGTTGTCACGCTACATCTTCTCCCGCCTCGAACGGCGCCAGCGGGCCAGGGGCAAATGGACGGTGAACGCACTGATCCTCGGCGCCGGCAGCACCGGAATCCGGGCCTTGCAGCGGATGGAGGATCACCCGCAGGTGGGATACCGGGTGGTGGGTTTTCTCGATGACGACCCGGAGAAGAAGGACAGCGAGTTCGGCGGCATCAAGGTGCTGGGCACCCTCGACGAACTGGCGCGGATCACCCAGGAGCAGAACGTCCAGGAAATTTTCGTGGCCATGCCGTCAAAAAAGCCGCGGGAAATCCTCAACCTGGTGGCCGGACTGGACGGGCTGCCGGTGAACTTCCGCGTGGTCTCCAACCTCTTCGAGGTGCTCTCCCGGGGTACCGACATCGACGTGATCGAGAACTGCCCGGTGTTCGACCTGCGGGCCAACGGCAGCCGGCACTCGGTCTACCCCGCGGCCAAACGGGTCTTCGACCTGCTGGTCTCGCTACCCCTGCTGGCGGTGACCATACCGCTGCTGGCCGCAACGGCGCTGCTGGTGCGCATCGACTCCCGCGGCCCGGCGATTTTCAAGCAGAAACGGGTGGGCTACCGGGGGAACGAGTTCGAGATGTACAAGTTCCGCACCATGCAGATCGACACCGACACCTACGAGCAAGCGCCCAGCAGCCCCGACGACCCGCGAACCACCCGGGTGGGCCGCTTCCTGCGCCAGACCAGCCTCGACGAAATGCCGCAGTTCTTCAACGTGGTGCGGGGGGAAATGAGCCTGGTGGGGCCGCGGCCGGAGATGCCCTTCATCGTCAGCCAGTACGAGGAGTGGCAGAAGAAGCGGTTCAACGTCAAGCCGGGTATAACCGGGCTGTGGCAGGTGATCGGCCGCAAGGAGCTGCCGCTGCACGAAAACCTCGAATACGATTTCTACTACATCCGTAACCGGTCCTTCTCCATGGACCTGGCCATCCTGCTCAAGACCCTGCCGGCGGTGTTCAAGCGGCGGGGGGCATTTTAAATTTCACCCTGAGGGTGACTGAAACCTGTGGCGCCGGCGTCAGCCGGCCGCCAAAAACCTGGGAGGAAAGAATGAAGCGCTCGTTAATCCTGTTCGCCGTTGCCCTGTTTGTTCTGCTGGGAGGCGTGGTCGATACCACCGCCGGAAACGCTCCGGTTCTCAACCGGATCGTCGAGAGCGGCACGTTGAGAGTCGGCATGTCCGGCAGCCAGCCGCCCTTCACGGTGGTGGCCAAATCGGGATCGATGATCGGGTACGAGGTCGATCTGGCCACCCTCCTCGCCGATGCCATGGGCGTCAAGGTGGAGTTTGTCAAGATACCGTTCGGCCAGTTGCTGCCCGCCCTGGAGAAGGGCGATATCGACGCCATCATGTCGGGCATGACCATGACACCCGAACGCAACCTCAAGGCGGCGTTCGTGGGGCCGTACATCATCTCGGGGAAATCGATCCTCACCAAGTCGGCGACCCTGGCCCAGCTCCGGGACGCCGAAGAGATCGATCGCTCCACCATCACCATTGCCGCGCTCAAGGGCTCCACCAGCGAGAAGTTCGTCAAAATAGTTCTCGAAAAGACAAATTTCGTACCGGTGGATGACTACGACACCGCGGTGCAGATGGTGATCGAGGGCAAAGCCGATGCCATGGTGGCGGATCTGCCGATCTGTGCCCTGTCACAGATGCGCTTTCCGGAGGCCGGTCTGGCCACGCTGGCCACGCCGCTGACCATCGAGCCGATCGGTATCGCGCTGGCACCGGGCGACTCGCTCTACGTCAACATGGTCACCAACTATCTCAGCGCCCTGGAAGCCATGGGGCTTCTCGACGCCCTGGAAAAGAAGTGGTTCGAGGATGGCGGCTGGCTGATCCAGCTCCCGTGACAGAAGGTCACCGGCGGGAGAGGGCCCCGAGGACTCGCTGGGGGGTGAGGGGCAGTTCGTGGAAGCGCACCCCGATGGCCCGGTAGACCGCGTTGGCGATGGCGCCCACCGTCGGGATCACCGGGAGCTCGCCGCAGCCTCGGGGCATATCTTCCCTGGCTTCGTTGTCGAAGAAGGCGAGCTGGATCGGCGGGACATCCGAGAAGCGCGGGATGCGGTAGCGGTCGAAGCTGCAGGTGCGGGCGGTGTGGCCGTCCAGATCCACCTCTTCGAACAAAGCATAGCCCAGACCCCAGATCATGGCGCCGTTGGTGTTGGCGGTGAGGGTGTTGATATTGACCACCACACCGATATCGAACGCGCCGGCCAGCCGCTTCACCCGCACCACGCCGCTGGACCGGTTGACCGACACCTCGGCCCCCACGGCTCCCAGCTGACGCCCGCCATGGTGGCAGATGGCGAAGCCGATTCCGTGGTCCGGCGGCGGCTCGACGTGCCCGTAGTCGAGCATTTCGCTGCAGGTGTCGAGCAGGGGGCCGAAGGACGGTGTGTGCAGGTTGAGCTTGCGGAACGCCACCGGGTCTAGGCCCGCCGCCTCGGCCAGCATGTCGGTGTGGCTCTCCACCGCGAAGCAGGTCTGCACGAAGCTGGTGCCGCGCATTGTGCCGTGGCGTGCCGGCATATCCGTATGGAACAGCCGGGTCAGCACGTGGGGGATCCTGTAGGTCGCGGTGCTGCCGTGCCCCTCGTCCTGGTGGAGATCGAGGGTGCGGGCGATGAGCCTGCCGTCCGGGCCCACCCCGCTGGTGATGTCCGCCACCACCGCCTCCTTGTAGCGGTCCATAATGACGAACTGGCGTTCCCGGCTGTAGACGTGCTTGACGGTGGAGCCCCTGACCTCTGTGGCGAACTCGGCCGCCTCGGGGGGGGCCAGGGTATCGACTTTGACGCCAAACCCGCCGCCCACCGGCATGCTGATCAATCGCACCTGCTCCTCGGGCACGCCGATTCGCTCAGCGACCCACGGCCGCTGCTTGAACGGCGCCTGGGTCGACGCCCAGACCAGCGCTTTCCCGTCCTCCATCCGGGCCACTGCCGTCTCCGTCTCCAGCGGCGTCTGGCTGGCGTACTGGGTGAGGTAGGTCTCGCTGAGGGTGACCGCACTTGTGGTTAGTCCAGCTGCTGGATCACCCGTATCCTCGACGGCCTTCACCAGTGTGGCACCGGCGCGAATCTCGGCTTCCCGGTCCAGGCTCTTGCCGCGGTCCGGAACACGCCAGGTGGCCTTCATCGCCTCCAGCCCCTTCTGCACCGTCGAATAGCGATCGGCGATTACGAACGCCGAACGTTCGGACCGCCGGGCGGCCTCCACGCCGGGTACCTTTCGCGCCGCCTCCAGGTCCACCGATTCGAGCTGGCTGAGGTGAATGTGGTAGTCGGAGTTGAGAAAGGCCCCGTAGAGGCACTGGCCCGGGAAAAGATCCCCGGCATACTGCAGGCTGCCGGTGACGATGGCCTCGGCGTTGACTGCCGGAGTCTTCCTGTCGATATAGGGCGGGTTGTGCTTCCGCACTTCAAGCCAGTCACTGGCGGCGAGATGGACCATGTCGTCCTCGTCCACCAGTTCAGAGATACTAACCCGCCGCTGTGGTTTCCGGCGGTGTGAGATCACGGCCCCGGACCAGGTCAGCTGGTCGGCCGGGCAGCCCAGCGCCTCCGCGGCACGGCCCAGCAGGTCTTCGCGGATCCTGGCGCAGGCGTTCCAGTGGCCCCAGCCCACAATCCGGGTGGCGCCGCTGCCCTCGGTGGGCCCGTCGTCGGGACAGCTGGCGGTGTCTCCCATGACGATCTCCACCGCGGCGGGCGGGACGCCCAGCCCCTGGGAGACCACATTGCTGATGACGGTTTTCAGCCCCTGGCCGAGTTCGATACGGCCGGTGTGAACGGTCACCGACCCGTCAGGGTGGACGAAGATCCATTCGGTGTAGTCGACAAAGAAGATCTCCGCATGGTCGACGAGTTTCTTCCTCGGGACCGTGGCCTCCTTTTTCGAGTCCCCCGTGCAGGAAAGCGCGAAGCCGTAGGCCAGGGAACCGCTGGCCAGCTTGATGAACTGGCGCCGGTCAAGAGTCACGGCCATCCCCTCCCCTGCTCTTTCCGGCAACGCTCTCGATGGCT
This sequence comes from uncultured bacterium, assembly GCA_965531145.1. Lineage (GTDB taxonomy): Bacteria > Acidobacteriota > JAQAZP01 > JAQAZP01 > JAQAZP01 > JAQAZP01. The sequence continues at coordinate 20,724 of CBESOE010000041.1, forward strand.
TCGACGATGCCGGGGTAGGACGCGCAACGGCAGAGGTTGTCGTTCATGAAATCGACGATCTGTTTTCGTGAGGGGGTGGGATTCTCCTTGAGCAGCGCCGTGGCGGTGATGATCATCCCCGGTGTGCAGAATCCGCAGCCGAAGGCCGTGTGTTCGATGAATGCCGACTGGAGGGGTGACAGGTCGCCGTTGGTGGAGAGCCCTTCGATGGTGACGATCTTCTCACCATTGGCCACATCGCCGGCGGCCAGCACGCAGGACCGGTGAGCTTCGCCGTCGATCAGTACCGAGCAGGCGCCGCAATCCCCTTCACCGCAGCTGAACTTGGTTCCGGTGAGGCCCAGCTGGTCCCGCAGGACCCAGAGCAGCGGTTCCTCCACGTCAACCGTCACCGCGTGCACGGTGCCGTTCACGTTGAGTTCGAACTTCTTCACCGGGGCCTCCTCCGGCAGTCCTGGGGGAACGGGGCGCGACCATCAGCTGTGGCGCTGCGCCTCAACCTGCTCGGCGATCCAGGGATAGGTGCGGGCGATGCCTTCGCGCAGTGAGACCCTGGACTGCCAGCCGATGGAGTAGATCAGCTCGTTGCTGAAGTTGCGGGACTCCACACCCACCGGCCCGTCGACATATGTGATCGTGATCTTTTTCCCGGCCACCTCGGCCACCGTCTGCACCAGCCCCTTGACCGAAACGTATTCCGGGCAGCCGATGTTCGCCGGCTGGTCCAGGTCCGAGTGCATCAGCAGCAGGATGCCCTCCACCATATCGTCCACATGGGTGTATGAGCGCACCGCCGAGCCGTCGCCCCAGACGTCGATGGAGCCGCCTTCCTCCGCCTGGGCCACCTTGCGGCAGATGGCCGCCGGCGCCTTTTCCCGGCCGCCGTCCCACGTACCCTCGGCGCCGAAACAATTCTGGAAGCGGGCGATACGGATCGCCATCCCCATGTTGCGCCCGTAGGCCATGGCCATCCGTTCGGCATAGAGCTTCTCCCAACCGTACTCGTTGTCCGGCAGGGCGGGGTAGGCACCGTCCTCGGCCATCTCCGGTTCGCCGATCTTCATGTCACGGTAGACACAGACGGAAGAGGAGAAGAAATAGCGGGGTACACCCGCCGCGGCGGCGGCATGAACCATGTTGATATTGATCAGCGCGCTGTTGCGCATGATCTCGCACTCGGCGGAGTGGATGAAGCCCATGCCGCCCATGTCGGCGGCCAGCTGGTAGACCTCGTCGAACCGGCCCTCGGCCAGCTCCAGCGACCGGGCGCAATCCTCGGGCTTCCGTAGATCGAGAACGAGAAATTCATCCGCCGCCGACCGGGCAAACTCGTGTTCCTTGATGTCAACACCGCGGACCCAGCAGCCCCGCGCTTTAAGTTCCTTGACCAGGTGTCCGCCAATAAACCCGCCGGCCCCGCAAACCAGTGCCTTCGTCATAGACCTGTCCCTTGAGTGATGGGGTTGTTGTTTCTCAGCTGACGTCGCCGTTCTTTCGTTCCCGCCGCGCTTCCTCGATGTCGCTGTTCACCATCTCCGTCACCAGTTGTTCGAAGCTGGTGCTGCTCTCCCACCCCAGTTCGTCACGCGCCTTGGATGGGTCGCCCAGCAGGGTTTCCACCTCGGTGGGCCGGAAATAACGGGGGCTGATCTCCAGGATCACCGTCCCCGGTTCGAGATGGCTGGCATCACCGGTGGCCGAGCGCACCACGCCCTGCTCTTCCATACCCTCGCCCCGCCATTCCACCTCGATGCCCGCCGCGGTGAAGGCCCGCTCGCAAAACTCCCGCACCGAGTGCTGTTCGCCGGTGGCCACCACGAAGTCGTCCGGCCGGTCGTGCTGCAGGATCAGCCACTGGGCCCGCACGAAATCCCTGGCATGCCCCCAGTCCCGCTTGCTGTCCAGGTTTCCCAGGTGCATGCGTTTCTGGGTACCCAGGGCGATGCGCGCCGCCCCCCTGGTGATCTTGCGCGTGACAAAAGTCTCACCCCGTATCGGGCTCTCGTGGTTGAAGAGGATTCCGTTGGAGGCAAAGATGCCATACGCCTCGCGGTAGTTCACCGTGATCCAGTAGCTGTAGACCTTGGCCACCCCGTATGGGCTGCGGGGGTAGAACGGCGTGTTCTCGGTCTGCGGAACCTCGCGCACCCGCCCGAACATCTCGCTGGTGGAGGCCTGGTAAAACCGGGTGGTTTTCTCCAGCTTCAGCAGGCGGATGGCCTCCAGCAGGCGCAGCGTGCCCAACGCGTCGGCGTTGGCCGTGTATTCTGGCGTCTCGAAGGAGACCTGGACATGGCTCTGGGCCGCGAGGTTGTAGATTTCGTCGGGACGAATCTCCTGGACGATCCTGATCAGGTTGGTGGAATCGGTCAGGTCGCCATAGTGGAGAGAGAAACGCCGGTCGGCGTCGTGCACATCCTGATACAGGTGGTCCACGCGCTGGGTGTTAAAACTTGATGATCGCCTCTTGATTCCGTGGACCGAGTACCCCTGTTCCAGGAGCAGTTCAGCCAGGTAGGCGCCATCTTGGCCGGTGATGCCGGTGATCAGGGCGGTCTTCACTTTTCGCACCTCTTCTTCCATGGGTCCATGGCCTGGGATTCGGATTAAAGCGCTGCTAATATATACCGTTTTCCCGCGATTTCCTAGACACGATCAGTAGGCCAGAACCCGCTTGAGCTGCACCGGTGCCGGACCGCGGAGTCGGACCTGCAGCCGGTGCTCCGTCCCCGGCCGGGCCGGGCCGGTGACCACCAGCGATTGCCACCGTTTCCCGGACAGTTCCATGACGCCGATGCTGGTGCCGTCCAGCACCAGTTCCAGCCCCGGGGGTGCCGCCTCCTCCCCATCCTCCACCGGTTCCGCCTGTCCCACCACGAGATTCAACACCGCCAGCTTTCCGTGGTCGAGACCGGACCAGGCGAAATCGAGGCTGCCACCCGGTTCCACAGTGAGAACCGTCTCCGGCTCCCCGCCGATCAGCGAGAGGACCCAGGGACTGGAGACCGGCGGCGGGTCAAGGCGGCGGCCGTCATCACCGGTACCCTCCTTCCACCCGGGGTGTTCGCGATCCCGCAGGGTGCTGTCATGCCGCACCGCCAGGCGCTGCAACAGGCGGTGGGATTCATTGCCCACGGGAGAGATGGAGAGGCTCTCCTTGTATTCCTCCCGGGCCAGGGCGACCCGTCCCATCCTCTCGTGGGCCATGGCCATTCCCAGGGGAATCCGCCAGTCGGAAGTCCGGCCGAACTGCCCGGCAAAATCCTCGATCAGCAGCAGCCCTTCATGGTGCCGGCTCCCCGCCACCTTGGCCAGCCCCCGCTCCAGGCTGCTGTCGGGCCGGATGATCTCCAGGCCTTCCACCACCACTCCGAGGGAGCGGTTGAGGCTGCCCCCGCGGCCGGCAAAATAGGGGTTCCAGGTGGTGGACTCGATGGTCAGGAGCTGGCGGTTCAGGCCGTATTCAGAAGGCGGCACCGGGATGTCCACCGTCTGGAACCGGCTGCCCGGCTTGATCACGCCGCTCACCCGGCGGCCGTTGAGCGACAGGGTCACCTTGGCCGGGGGGAGGCTGCGCGGCCGCGAGCCATTGGAGAGGTTCAGCCGCAGCATGGTGGCGGAACCCGGCGCCCGGATCCGGGCCGTGGGCCCGGTCCAGCGAACGGTGTACGGCTCCACCTCGTCCCGGATCTCCAGGGGGCCCCACCCCGTCTCACCCCACTCCGGGGTCTCGCCATACACCTTGAATCGCTGCCTGCCGAACCGGCCCATCAGGACCACCTCCGCCACTCCCGCGGCGGAGAACCCGCCCTCCTCCGAACTGGTCAGCGGGTCGGCGGAGATCACCAGCTCACCCGGGCTGCGCAGCCCGTCGTCCCGTGAGACCTTGACCATGCAAGTGGCAAAGTCGCGGGAGGGGACAAAACTGTCGATCTCCACCCCCTGGTAGTGGGCGGTCACCGAGGCCGGCCCGTCCTCCACCCGGGACACCAGCAGCCCGACCTTTACCGTGCCCTCGGGCAGGGGGATCACCGAGTGCCCGCCAATACGACGGAACCTGGTTCGGACACGGCGGTGGTGGGTGGCCGCGGCGTTGAATCCGTCCACAAAGGGAAAGTCGGCGCCGCCCACGTCGATCCGTGTTGTGCGGTATTTCCAGACGGTGGGGTCGGGGAAGGCGAAGAGATTGATCAGGTGCCGTTCGCGGGTCGCTGCGGTGGGGATCTTTGCCGCGGTCATCTCCAGCTTGGGCCAGGAAAGGACAAACGTCCGTTCGGGAGAACGGCCGAACAGGGTCGGCTGGGTGGTGAGGAAGAGGTTGCGTCCCCGGCCGCCGGCGGCCGGCCGCTGGAGGAACTTGATCAGGGCCTGGTGGGCATGAATGCCGCTGCCGAAGTAGACCAGGGTCTGCCGGTGCCCGCCGATGACCCGCAGCGGCAGGGCCAGGTCGTCGGCACCGTCGAAAACCAGCACGTCCTCCGGGTCGAACTGGCCGGCCATGTCCCGGAGCTGGGCCACCGCCCCGTCAAGTTCCTGGTGCGTGTAGGTCATCCACGCCCCGCTGCGCAGGGGGAGCAGCGCCATGACCGCCGCCAGGGCCACCGCCGCCAGCGGGCCAAGGGGCCGGGCCCGGCCCCAGAGCCAGCGAAGGGGTACCAGGCTGAACAGGAGAAAGGCCGGGATGGTCACCGGGACCATCCGGCGGATGGAAAAGATGTGCAGCGGCATGTCAGCGGTGCCGCTCATCACCACCAGGCTGACCAGGAAGGCGGCCCAGGGGAGGAAGGGCACCCGGGCTGCCGCGGTGAGGCGGCTGCGCCCCAGAATGAAAGCGGCAAATCCGATCAGACCCAGCAACAGTCCCAGGGGGGTCAGATACCAGCCCAGTTCAACGAAATTGTTGCTGCCGGCGACCTCGATGGTCCGCGGCCGGATGAAGTAGGCATAGAGTCCCATGGCAAAAAGCAGGGCCACCCCCACCAGGCGGATAACCCGCCCGCGGGATCCGGCGTCGAGCACGGCGATCCTCGCCCCTATCCGCTTGCGGGCCAGCAGGGCCAGGACCACCAGGCCCGCCGCCGGCAGGTAGAATTTAAAATACTGCTGGTTGAAGAAGTGGATCCGCAGGTAGGCGGTGGAAAACAGTGCCGCACTGACCAGGCCGAACAGAGCGGCGGGGACCAGGCCGGCCAGAACCAGGTTCCAGCGCCGCCGTTCTCCGGGCCCGCCGCCCACCCGGGAGAAGAACCAGGCGAGACCGAGGGGCAGGAGAAGAAAGATGCCGAAGAACTTGGCCATGGTGGCCGCTCCGAGCATCCCGCCCCCGCAGAGCAGCAGACGGCGTAACGGGCGGGAACCGGTGCCCCCGGCGAGGACCAGGTGGGCCCCGCAGAAGAAGAGCATCTGCACCAGCACTTCGGCGGAAGGGTAGCGCAGGAACCAGAACTGGGCAACATTCACCGCCAGCAGGCCGGAAAGGACCATGCCCGCCCCGGGCCGGCCGCCAAAGATCCGGGCACCGAAGAAATAGACCGAGCAGAGGGATAACAGCCCGAGGAAGACGTTGACCTGCAAAAGGCCCCACAGGCCGCCCCAGCAGTGGAGGATCGCCATCCAGACCGGAAGCAGCGGCAGGAACTGGGGACGGCTGGCCCCGCCCCGGGCCCCCTGCTCGAGAAGCATGCCCCGGAAGCGTTCGGCGCGATCCCGGTAGATCAGGCTGAGCATCCGACGCTCCGTTCCCTCCAGGCCCCGGAGCGGCTGGCGGCGACCCTCGAACACCAGGGTGAAGAGCCCGCGGTCCCGATCGTGCAAGCTGTCGAAGATGTCATCGGTGAGTTCGAAACCGCCGGTGTCGGCGATCAGAGCGCCGCTGTTGACATACACCCCGGCATCCCCGCCGCCGGTGACCACCTCGAAGGAGTGTGACGAAGCAAAGAGGCAGACGCCCAGCAAAACCAGCAGCCAGAGGTCGGACAGGGGGAAACGCCGTACGGGATCACCGCCCGTTTCCGCTACCGGGCCCCGGGACCGCCGGCGGACCACCAGGGTCATTCCCAGACCGCAGAGCGACACGGCAAGGGACAGCCCGAACAGGGAGAAGAGACCGAGCTGGGCCAGCAGCACCCCGCAGAACGAAGTCACCAGAAAGCTGGCCAGCACCCTGAGCAGCAGGGTTTCGGCGAGACTGGTGCGAAGCGCGGGCACGGCCCTGGCGGGCAGCAGCGCCCAGCCGGGAAAGAAGAGGAGCAGCGGTATGCTCAGCAGTGTGAGGACCGTTTCCATGGGTCACAGTTATAACAATCCGGCCACCATGGTGGCCAGCAGTTTGTCTTCTCCAGGGAGAACCGTCCGAAAATCGAAGAACACCCGGTCCTCGTGCACCCGGGCCACCACCGGCGGGTCGAGCCGGCGCAACCGGCGCTCCAGGGCCGCAGCGGACAGGGATGCCGGACGGACCGCTGCCAGCCAGGTGGGTATATCCATCTCCGGCGCCGCACCGCCCCCCACGCGGGACGCCCCCTGCACCACATCCAGTTCCACGCTCCGCCCACCCGTGGCCGCGCGCAGCCGGCGGACAAAAAGCCGGGCACGGCGGCGGATGGCACCTGGTTCCATACGGATCATCCGCACCGCCGGCACCTCTTTCTCCGCCCGGCCGGTGAGGTAATCGTGAAAGGTCACCTCGAGGGCGGCGATGGTCATCTTGTCCACCCGCAGGGCACGCTTGAGCGGGTTGGCGTCCAGCTGTTCAATGGCCGCCTTCTTGCCCACGATGAACCCGGCCTGGGGCCCGCCGAGCAATTTGTCCCCGCTGAAGGTCACCACGTCCACCCCGGCCTCCAGGGCTTCGGCCACCGTGGTCTCACCGGTGATGCCGAACTCGGTCAGGTCGAACAGCGAGCCGCTGCCCAGGTCGTACATCACCGGCAGGCCGTGCTCCCGGCCCAGCCGGACCAGTTCGTCCAGCGGTACTTCGCGTGTGAAACCGACGATGCGGTAGTTGCTGCCGTGGACCTTGAGCAGCAGGCCGGTATCGGAGCCGATGGCCCGCTGGTAGTCGTGGAGGTGCGTGCGGTTGGTAGTGCCCACTTCGCGGAGACGGGACCCGCTCTTGCTCATCACATCCGGTATGCGGAAGGAGCCGCCGATCTCCACCAACTCACCCCGCGACACCACGGTCTCCCGGCCTTCGGACAGGCTGTTCAGGGCAAGCAGCACGGCCCCGGCGTTGTTATTGACCACCGTTCCGGCCTCGGCGCCGGTGAGCTCGGCCAGCATCCGGCAGAAGTGGTCGTTGCGGCTCCCGCGGTGCCCCTGCACCAGATCGTATTCCAGGTTGCTGTAGACGGAGGCCAGTTCGGCCACCCGCGCCGCGGTGGCCGGGGAGAGCGGCGCCCGCCCCAGGTTGGTGTGGATGACCACCCCGGTGGCGTTGATCACCCGCCGGAGGGACCAGGCCATCCGCCGTTCCAGTCGCGACCGGACCTCACCCTCCGTCTCGGCAACCAGACGCTGGACCTCGGTGGCCTCCAGGGTGCCGGCAACGGCCCCTGCTCTCAGGTGGGACAAAAAACCGCGCAGTTCTTCCAGCAACAGCTGGCGGCCATACTCGGCCTCCAGCAGAATCATCCCTTCCCGGCCCAGCAAGGTGTCCACGGCCGGTATGCCCTTGAGTGTTCGCTGAAGTTCGCTCTCCCCCACCGGTGGCCAACCCTTTCCGGCAAGTCTGGAAACCCGCCGTTAAAACCACATGACACCTGAAACGAAAAATCCCCGGCCAGACCATAGGTGGTCTCAAGGCCAGGGATCATTCTAATCGATCAGGCTACTCCGTCAAACCGGTTCAATCCATAAGCTTCTTTACGCTTTCCGCCTGGGGGCCCTTCGGACCATCGATGATCTCGAACTCCACATCCTCCCCCTCTTTGAGGGTTCGGAACCCTTCCTCCTCGATGGAGGAGTAGTGGACGAAAACATCGGTTTCCCCACTGCGCTCGATGAACCCCCACCCCTTGCTGTTATTGAACCACTTCACCTTGCCGACCATTCTCATGGTTACAACCCTGCCTCCGTATTCGGAACCCCGACCACAGGTAGAATAACGCATCCTGAGCCAGCATTCGGGGCTTCCGACGTTTCAGAACTCCTCGGACAATCCCGGGGCATTACAATCTGTTCAAATAAACAGTAATTATTGTTATTGTTTATTCACCCGTGG
>CBESOE010000042.1:0-28665 GCA_965531145.1 uncultured bacterium
GTTCCACGTGGAACATTGCCGCAAACCGGCCCGGATGTTCCACGTGGAACGTTATTTGGATTCCCGGGCAATAGACTTTCCTTTGAAATGAGCGTCGTGCTATTATTTCGGTCTCTCATTGCGTAAGAAGCGGTATGTCGGCCGAAAACCATATTATCAGAGGCCAAATGGGCAAAATCGTCGCCATCACCAACCAGAAGGGCGGTGTGGGCAAAACCACCACCAGCATCAACCTCGCCGCCTCTTTGGCCGTGGCCGAGAAACGGGTGCTGCTGGTGGACCTCGACCCCCAGGGAAACACCACCGGCGGCCTCGGTTTCAAGACCGGCGAGGAGAGCCGCCGCCGGCACATCTACCATGTGCTCATCGAGGGCCTCGATCCCCGGGAAGTGGTGCTGCCCACCGAGCTCGGTTTCCTCGACGTGATCCCCTCGGGCAACGATCTGGCCGGAGCCGAGCCGGAACTGGTGAACATGGAGGAGCGGGAATTCCGCCTGCGCCAGGCCCTGCGCAGCCTGGCTGACGATTACCAGTATGTCTTTATCGACTGCCCCCCGTCCCTGGGCCTGCTTACGGTGAACGCCTTGACCGCGGCGGACAGTGTGCTGATCCCCATCCAGTGTGAATATTTCGCCATGGAGGGGCTCACCGAACTGACCCGGACCCTGCGGCGGATCCGTGCCTCGCTCAACCCGGCTCTGGACACCGAGGGCATCCTGCTGACCATGCTCGACGAGCGGACCCTGCTCACACGCCAGGTCACCAGCGAGATCCGGGACTATTTCGGTGACAAGGTCTTTCGGACGGTGATTCCCCGCAACGTCAGGCTCGGTGAGGCGCCCAGCTTCGGTAAACCGATCCTGCTCTACGACATCCGGTCCAGGGGGGCCCAGGCCTACCTCGATCTGGCCAGGGAAGTTATTGAAAATGAAGCGGAAAGCACTGGGTAGGGGACTCAACGCGCTGATTCCCGATGCCCCGGAAAAAAGCGGCGACGAGACCCTGATGGTCAAGGTGGACGCCATCCGGCCCGGACGGTTCCAGCCTCGCCGCCGGATGGACCAGGCCGCCATCGCCAGGCTGGCCGAGTCGATCCGCCGGGACGGCATCCTCCACCCGCTGCTGGTGCGTCGCAAGGGCGGCGGCCTGGAGCTGGTGGCCGGTGAACGGCGGCTCACCGCCGCCAAGCTGGCCGGTCTGGAGCAGGTGCCGGTGGTGGTGCGGGATCTTTCCGACGAGAAGGCGCTGGAGCTGGCGCTGATCGAGAACATCCAGCGCGAGGAACTGAATCCGCTGGAAGAAGCCGAGGCCTACCAGCAGCTGATCAAGCAGTTTGGTCTCAGCCAGGAAGAGGTCTCGGGGCGTGTGGGCAAGGAGCGGGCCACGGTGGCCAACATGCTGCGGCTGCTCAAACTGCCCGAAGTGGTGAAAAAGCACCTGCGCAACGGTGAAATCACCATGGGGCACGGCCGGGCGCTGCTGGCGGTGCCGGGGGAAAAAGAGCAGGTCCGCCTCTGCAAGCGGATCATCGCCGAGGGGATGTCGGTGCGTAGCGTGGAGGAGGCCGCCGGCCAGAGCGGCGCCCGCAAAAAGCCGCGCACCAAAAAGGAGCCACCGAAAAAGGATCCCAACGTGCGGGCAGCGGAGGAGGAATTGACCCAGCAACTGCACACCAGGGTACAGATCATGGGCAGCGGCGAACGGGGAAGGATCGAAATTCACTTCTTCTCTGCCGACGAATTGGATAGAATCTACCAGCAGCTTGTACGGATGAAGGGCTGAACCATTCCGACGGTGAGGGCCATGGCAAAAACGAAATCAGCCGGAGAGATCAACGCATACCTTGACGGGGAGACGGTCCTCGACGGCGAGATCACCGTCAAAGGGTCGCTACGCATAGACGGCAAGGTCAAGGGCAAGATCACTGCCGGCGGTGAAGTGGTGGTGGGACCGGGTGCCGAGGTGGATGCCGAGATCGAGGCCTACACGGTCTCCATCAGCGGCAAGGCCGCGGGCCGGATCAAGGTGGTGGAGCGGGTGGAGATCTTCACCGGCGGTGTGGTCACCAGCTCGCTGGTCACGCCCAGCCTGAAGATCGCCGATGGCGCCGTCTTCCAGGGACACTGCGAGATGAACCCCGGCGGCACCATCGACTAGCCGGATTTACAGGGATTGAATGATGAGCGACGAACCACAGAATGAAGAGGTCCGTTTGACCCGCGCGGTCACCAGCGGCGGGTGAGCGGCCAAGCTTGCTCCGGGGGTCCTGGAGCGTGTTCTGGGCAGCCTGCCGCGGGTGGACGATTCAAAGGTCCTCGCCGGTTTCGAGGGGAGCGAGGACTGCGGGATCTACCTTGTGCGTGACGATCTGGCTATGGTGCAGACCATCGACATCCTCACGCCTGTTGTGGATAACCCCTTTGTTTTCGGACAGATAGCGGCATCCAATTCTCTCAGCGACGTCTTTGCCATGGGGGCCCGGCCGCTCACCGCACTCTCCTTTGTCGGTTTCCCCCGCAGCGGTATGGACCTGGCGGTGCTGGAGCAGATGCACCGTGGCGGGCTGGACAAGCTGGGAGAGGCCGGCACCGCCCTGGTGGGCGGCCACTCCATCGCCGACAAGGAGATCAAGTTCGGTTACGCGGTGACCGGCGAGGTGCACCCCGGCGGCATCATTCGCAACAGCGGCGCCCGGGAAGGCGACGCCCTGGTGCTGACCAAGCCGCTGGGCATCGGGGTGCTGACCCACGGGGTAAAGCAGGACAAGACGTCCCCCGAGGAGTTGGCCGCGGCCATCGCCCAGATGACGACGCTGAACATCTACGCCTCCCGAACCGCCCGCCAGTTCGGCGCCAGCGCCATGACCGACGTCACCGGCTTTGGCCTGATGGTGCACGCCCTGGAGATGGCCCGGGGCAGTGGGATGAGCGTGGAGTTCGATTCGGCTTCGGTCCCCGTCCTGCCCGGGGCACTGCGGGTGGCGGCCGAGGGCTGTATGCCCGGGGCGGTGAAGACCAACCGCGAGTTCGCCGAGGGCAGCGTCAGTTACGCCGGCAGCGTGGACGAAAACCTGCGCAACCTGCTCAATGACCCGCAGACCGCCGGCGGCCTGCTGATCTCCGTGGACGAGCACAGCGCCCGACGCATGGCTCGGCGGATCACCGAAGAGGGCGGGAACGCCACCGTGGTGGGCCGCGTGGTCCCGGCCGGGAAGTGCCCCTCCATAGCCGTGAGCTGATGGCCGAACCAGCTGCCGAACCAGGACACCTCGCGCTCTTCCGGCGGGTTCTGCTCCTGGCGCTTTTTGTCGGGCTGGTCCCGGGCGGCCTCGATGTGGCCCGGATCCTCACCCGGGGCGATCTGGCCCCCGCCTCGGTCTTCTACCTGGTGCTGGCCCTCCACATGGCCCTGGCCCTGGCCGCCGGGCTGGCGCTCTTTCTGTTGCTGGCCCTGCTCCCCCGTCGCGGCCTGATCCGCTTTGCCACCGAACTGGTGCAGCTTCCCTTTCCCAACCGCTGGGCCGAGACCGCGGGGGCCGTCCTGCTGCTCCTGCTGCTGGCCCTCACCGGGCCGCTGAGCGGTGCCGTGGAAGAGCGGCGCCTGGCCCGGGAGTTCCCGGCGGTGGAGGCGGAACCGGAAGCCCCTGAACCGCTCCCCGCGGGCAACCGACCCAATGTGATCATCCTGGTTCTGGACACGGTGCGGGCCGACCACCTCTCGCTGTATGGCTACCACCGGCCCACCTCGCCGAACCTCCAGCGGCTGGCCCCGGAGTTTCTCGTCTGCCGCAAGGCCATCAGCTCCGCCCCCTGGACCGTGCCCTCCCACGCCAGCCTCTTCACCGGGCTCTATTCCAACGCCCACGGGGCCCGCAGCTTCCTGCCGCAGAACATCGGCAAGGGAAGCTGGAGCAATGTCTACACCCTCGATACCAACTGGCCCACCCTGGCCGGGACGCTGGGGGAGCACGGGTATCTCACCGCCGGCCTGGTCTCCAACCCCTACCTCTCTCCCCACTCGGGCCTCCACCGGGGGTTTCAGCAGTACCGGTTCCAGACCAATGGCAACTACCTCCTCCCCCTGCGCTGCCAGTGGCTGATGAAGTCACTGTTCGAAGACCGCTGGCGCGCGGTGTTCGACAAGCCGCAGCAGTCGGCCTGGCAACTGAACCGGCGTATCAACCGCTGGCTCGACATCCACGGGGACCGTCCGTTCTTTCTCTTCGCCAACTACATGGACGCCCACCTGCCGCACCATGCCCCGCCACCCTTTTGCAATGCCTTCCCCGGCCGCCTCGCCGATTTTTCCTTTGACATCCCCTTCGAAGAGAAAATCATGGCCCGCCGGCGTCCGGTGAACGAGGCCGAGGAGGCGCACCTTCACGCGCTGTATGACGGTTCGATCCGCTACCTCGACCACCAGCTGGGGTTGCTGCTGGAGGGGCTGCGCCGGCGCGGGCTTTACGAGGAGAGTCTCATCGTGCTGCTCAGCGACCACGGCGAGTATTTTGGCGAGCACGCCCTGCTGGAGCACAGCAAGGACGTGTACGAACCGGCCATGGCCGTGCCGCTGATGATCCGCTTTCCCGGCGGAGAGCCCCGAGGCGAGGTGACGGCCCGGGCCCACCTGGTGGACGTGCTGCCCACCGTCCTTTCCGTGCTGGGCCTCGAGGTTCCGGGGTGGGCCGCGGGCGCCGACCTCCGCCGTCTGGACCAGGAACGGCGGCTCCTGGGTGAGAACTACTATGCCAGGGTCAAGGACCTCCGGCGCTCCTATGGCCACCGTTTCCGCCGGGTGCGGCAGGCGGTCTACCAGGGGCCCTGGAAATACATCCACTCTTCCGACGGCGGCAGCGAGCTCTACGACCTCGAAGCTGACCCCATGGAAACCACCAACCTGGCCACCAGCCGGCCCGAGGTGGTGGAGTCGCTCCGCCTCTGGCTCGAGCAACAGCTGGCCGCTACACCCGATGTGGGTGGGGGCTCCCTGCCGCTGGAAGTGGACGAGGAGACCCGGGAAAGGCTGAAGGCCCTGGGTTACATTTAAAAGCGGCCCCGTAATCCCACTTGAAGCCTGTTCCTTTGCACCGAATACCCCGTCCGGAACGAGATTATCCTGATTGACAAATCGTATTGCAGCTACTAGTGTTGAACAAAGTCATTTCTGACTCTCTGCAACAGAATTCAGGTTCACTCACCTGCTCGCTCCACCAGCAGCAGGAACCACTGACGATTGAAGGGGGACGCACCATGTGGAACGTCAAATTCGGACTGGCGATCACTACAGCTGCTCTGGTCATCCTGGCTCTGCTCACCGCGTGCAGCGGGGAGGGGCCACCACCTGACGATGGCGTACAGCTGACAGCCGCAAAGGATGGCTCCCCCGGCAAGACGCAGTTACCACGCCGTCTACCGGAAAAGGAGACCGGGCCCGCCCTGAAAGGAACCCTGGTGGCGGCCTCCATCGCCGCGGGCAGCGGCGGGTCGGCCCTGTCCGACGTCGGCGTGAGCCGGCTGGCGATGAGTGCGGACGGCGGGTCGGTGGCCATTGTCAGCTCGTCCACCAACCTGGTGGCCGGACAGCACGACGCCCGCCTCGACACGCACCTGCCGGAGCTGTTCCACCATGAGCGGAAGAGCCGCGGCACCCGCCTGATCTCGCACAACGTGGGCAACGCCACCCAGACCGCCCTCGCCCAGTCGGACTATCCCGACGTCTCCGCCGACGGCCGCTACGTGGCCTACCAGAGCAGCTCCACCGACCTGGTGGTATCCAGCGAACGGAGCACGTTCCCCAACCAGGTCTATCTTTTCGACCGGGAGAGCGGGTCCAACGTGATAATGAGCCACGCCGCGGGCGGCATCGCCCCATCCGAAGGCGCTTCCGAAGGTGTGTCGATCAGCGCTGACGGGCGCTGGGTGGCCTATCAGTCTAACGCCCAGAACCTGGTGGCCGGCCAGCAGGACCGGCGGGGCAACGACGACATCTTTCTCTACAGCCGGGAGAGCGGCGAGAACATCAAGGTCAGCCATGCCCCGGGCAGCGAGACCGCGCCCGCCGACCACCAGTCCATCGCCCCGTCGATCAGCGCCGACGGCCGCTGGGTGGCCTACGTCAGCTACGCCACCAACCTGGTGGCTGGTCTGAATGACCCGAACGGCAACGGCCTCGACGTTTTTCTCTACGACCGCGAGACCGGCGAAAACAAGCTCGTTAGCCGGGCCGGCCATTCCCCCACAACCACCGGCAACAGCAACTGCGACACCGAACCGCCTACCATCAGCGACGATGGCCGGTTCGTGGTCTACGTCAGCCACGCGGTGGACGTCGTCCCGGGGATGAGGGACGAGGCGGCGGACGCCATGGTCTATATTTTCGACCGCGAATCAGGGGAGAACCGCCTGGTGAGCCATGCCGTCGGCCAACCGCTGCGCACCGGCATGTTCCTCGCCGAGGCGGCCTCGGTCAGCGGTGACGGCAACTGGGTGGTCTTCGCCAGCGAAGCCAGTGACCTGGTGGCCGGGCAGACCGATTCAGAGGTTTGTCGGAACATCTACCTCTGGGAGCGGGCCAGCGGCACCACCCGACTGGTCAGTCACCGGGCCGGCTCGACCCTCGCCTCGCCGAACCAGAACTCCTACGAATCGGTGATCAGCCGTGACGGCCGCTTCATCGCCTTCGACTCCGATGCTCCGCACCTGGTGACAGGGCAGGTGGACGAGGAGATGGGTCTCGACCTCTTCCTCTACGACCGCGAGACCGCGGCCATCACCCTGGTCAGCCATCTCGCAGGCAGCGGGACCACGGCCGTCAACGGCACCCCCACCGACATTTCCATCAGCGCTGACGGACGGGTGATCGGATTCATCTGCGACGCGGACGGCCTGGTGCCGGAAGACACCAATGGCGAGACTGACGCGTTTTTCTTCGAAGTCGAGTAGGTTCAGCGGCCGCGCCCCGAAGAGGTTCCGGGACGCGGCCGCCGTACGTCCCACCACCTGCACCCATCACGGTTTCAAGCACAGACCTCCCACCGCCGATAAGTACTGGGGAGAGCCAGACAGTCTGATCGGCCGGCGCTGCACCGGCCAGAACAGCGGAGGGACCGGGTGTGGGCGGTTTAATCGAAGGTCTGCCACAGCTTCCTTTTTCCAGGTCGAACCGCGGCGAGTTGTCCGGTGCGCTGGACCAGCTGAACGTCGGCGTCTACCTCACCGACATGGAACGACGGATCGTCTTCTGGAATCGCAAGGCCGAAGAGATCACCGGGTATGGTGCCGGGGACGTGGAGGGCCGGGCCTGTGACGAGGATTTCCTGGCCCACGTGGACCAGGATGGCAACCGGCTCTGTGCAACCGAGCGCTGCCCGCTCCAGAAGTCGATCGCCCAGGACAGCGAGAGCAATGAACTGGACCTGGTCTACGCCAGGAAGAAAGACGGCCGGCGGGTGGCGGTGAGCGTCTCCACCGCGCCGGTGCGCGATGCCGGGGGACGGGTGGTGGGCGGGATCGCGGCCTTTCGCGACGAGACCGTCCGGGTTCGCGACCTGGAGTTTGCCCGGCTGGTGCAGCAGAATATTCTGCCGGAAATGCTGGCGGGTACCGACACCTTCCGCCTCGACGTGCACCACCATCCCCGCGGGCTGGTTGGCGGGGACTACTACAACGTGACCCCCCTGGAGGGAAACCGTTACGGCATCCTCACCGCCGACGTGCGGGGGCAGGGTGTTTCGTCAGCGCTCTACACCATGCTGCTGCACACCCTGGAGGAGAAGCTGGCCCACAAGGCCGGCGATCCGTCCAGCTTCATCTCCGGCCTCAACATGGAACTGGCCCGCTACATGGTGGACGACAGCTTCACCACCGGGGTCTACGCCGTGCTCGATACCGACCACTGGATCCTCAGCCACTGCAGCGCCGGACACCCGCCCCTCCTGCACTACCATGCCGCCACCGGCACGGTGGACAGCCTGGAAGCGGGGGGCCTGCCGCTGGGCATTCTCGAGGCCGGGGAGTTCAGGACGAATGAGACGGTCCTTGAGCCCGGGGACCTGGTGCTCTTCTACACCGATGGCCTCACCGAGTCCCAGGGGTCGGCCACCAGGCCGGTGGGCGAAGAGGGGCTGGCCGAGCTGCTGCGCCAGGAGATCATGGACACCTCCATGGATCTGCCCAAGAGGCTCTACGACCGTGTGCTGGCTTTCACCGGCGAGGATTCCCTCGACGACGATGCCCTGGTCCTCTCCCTGCTCCGGCGCCGGCCCGACTCCGGGGACACTCTTTCCGTGGACGCCCTGCGGGAACTGGTCAGCTGGTAGCAGCACGGCATTAAACCGTCCTGGAAAATAGACCTCGACATCCGATCGGAAAAGAACCTATATTCCTATATAGTTAAGGAGACCGGCAATGCTGTGCAGGCTATCGTGAACACGGATGTTCACCGGCACCGTTGTCTCGTACGCATGCGATCACCTCTGTCGATGGATCCCTAACATCCTGGAGAGGACGCAATGAAACCCTGTCGGCCCTTTTGGGCATTGTTTGTCCTCCTGACCCTGCTCTGTGCCGCGCCCCTCCAGGCCCAGATCACCATCTACGTGGATGACGATGCACCGGGTGACCCCGGCCCCGGTGACCCGACCATCAGCGACTCGCTGGAGGACGGCACAACTGATCATCCCTTTGACGCCATCCAGGAGGGAATCGAGAGTTCCTCCCATGGAGTCATCGTGCTGCTGGCGGACGGGCTGTATACCGGGCCGGGCAATCATGACCTGAGCTTCCTGGGCAAGAAGATAACCGTGCGGTCGGCCAACGGGCCGGAGAACTGCGTGGTGGACTGCCAGGGAACCCCGGGCCTGGACCGTTTCGGCTTCGAGTTCGTCAACGGCGAAGGGGCGACCTCGATTCTCCAGGGGCTCACCATCACCGGGGCCTCCGGTGACGAGGAAGCACCGGGGCACGCTCACGGTATCTACGTTGAAGGGGGTTCACCCACCATCACCGGAAACGTGATCACCGGGTGCACCGGCGGCGGGGTGTGACTGGTGGTCAGCGACTCCAGCCACACCTGCACGATGGATCTCGTCGACTGCATTCTGGCTGACAACCAGGCGGAGGAAGGGGAGAACCTCTGGCTGGGCAGCGCCGGCGCCAGTTTCCCCGGGGGGGTGATCGCCATGCTGGACCACTGCCTGATCAAGGACGCCACAACCACCGTTCGTGTGGGCCACATGACCCTGATCCAGGCCAGTCCGGTGCTCACCGGGGATCCGCTGTTCATGGCCGGACCTGGAGGTGACCACTACCTGAGCCAGACCACCGACGGCCAGCTCGTTAACAGCCCCGGCCTCGACGCCGGCAGCGATCTGGCCATGAATATCTGCACCGGCGGGGGAGACGAAACCGTCTGCCTGGACACCCTCGCCACCCGCACCACCGGTGTGGCCGATACCGGTGTTGTGGATCTTGGCTACCACTACCCGGCCGCGAACGGAACCGTGTCGGCATCCATGGGCTGTGCCCCGTCCACCGGCAACCTGTCCTTCACCAGCCAGTTCACGGTCTCACTGACCAATCTCTACCCGGAGCAGACACGCCGTATCGCCGGGCGGATCAACGTCCTCCTGGCCGGAGGCCAGGTCTATTCCAGCTGGCGGGCTGGCTATACCAATGTGAGCGCCGGTGCCGGCTATCTGACCACCTGGGTCCAGAGTTTCCCGGCCATCGGTTCACTGGTGGGTAACAATCTCTTCTCCCTGGTCGCCGAAGATGTGACGCCGGCACCATACAATTCACCGCCCTATCCCCCGGCAGGGGATACGGCAACGGCAACCTGCACGGTAGCCGGTGTAGCACCGTAAATATTTGAGGGACAATCACTTTTTTCAACAGATTGAGGAAAACCTGATGAAATCTCGCATCCCGACCTCGGTCTATCTCCTTGCAGTGGCCTTACTGCTCTTCACAGTCCCTCTTCACGCCCAGACCACGATCCACGTGGACGACGATGCTCTGGATGATCCGGGTCCTGGTGATCCGCTGGTCAGCGACCCCCTGGAGGACGGGTCATTGGCTCATCCTTACGACGCCATCCAGGAGGCGATCGACGCGGCGGTGAACGGTGACACGGTGCTGGTGGCCGATGGCGTTTACACCGGTGACGGGAACCGGGACATCGATTTCAACAACAAGGCGATCACCGTCGCTTCGGCCAACGGGCCATCCAGGTGCATCATCGATGGTCAGGGTTCCTGGACCAACCTGCACCACGGTTTCATTTTCAACGGCACCGAGGGGCCCGATTCGGTGCTCCAGGGGCTCACCATCAGCAACTTCTACAGCGAGTTTGAGGGTGCCGGGATATACATTTCAGCCTCTCCAACCATCGTGGGCAATATGATCATCGCCAACAACGGCGGTGACAGCGGCGGGGGCATCCGGATTGACGAGGGATCGCCGCAGATCATCGGCAACGTGTTTACCGAAAACATGTCCGAGCACGCCAGCGCCATCTGGGTCGGCGGGAACGGCTCTCCGCTGATCTTCAACAACCTGGTGGCCGGGAACTACACCATCGATCCGTTTTCCAACCTCAGCGGCGCCATCGGCTGCTTTGACTCATCCGATCCGCAGATTATCGGTTGCACCATTGCCGACAATCTTGCCGGCATGGGCTACGTCAGTGGCATCTTCGGTGACACGTTTTCAACGGTCACCGTCCGTGACTCCATTGTCTGGGGGAACATGGACACCCAGATCGACATCCAGTACGGCTCGGTGACACACTCATGCGTCGAGGGCGGATACTCAGGAACCGGCAACATCGACCTGGACCCGCTCTTTGTCAGCGGGCCGGATGTTCCGTTCTATCTCTCGCAGATCGCCGCGGGGCAGGGCGCGGACAGCCCCTGTCTCGATGCGGGCAGCGACCTGGCGGTCAACATCTGTGCCCCGCTGCCCACGGGTGACACCTGCCTGTCCGGTGCCTCCACCCGCACAGATCTCTTTCTCGACACCGGGCAGGCGGACATGGGCTATCATGCCCCGGCACAAGCGACCCTTTCCGTCTCCTTCGGCTGTGTGCCGGACAGCGGCACGCTGCCCTTCCAGACCACCATCTATGTCGAGTTCGAAAACCTGTTTCAGGGGATAACCCGGCGTATGGCGGGGAAGATCAATGTCAGCCTGGCCGGCGGTCAGACATACCCCAGCTGGCGGGCCGGATACACCAATGTGGCTGCCGGTGACTTCTTTCTCACATCGTGGGTTCAAAACATTCCGGCCCTCGGCTCGCTGGTGGGGGAGAATGTCTTCACCCTGGTGGTGGAGGATGTGACGCCAGCACCATACAACCAGCCGCCCTACCCCCCGCCCGGGGATAGCGACTCGGCCTCGTGCACGATCACCGGGGTGGCACCGTAATCCTCATTCCGCACATATTTTTGGCTTCTGTTCGAGGGTTTGGAGCCTGTTTTCCTTCTGGTGAAGATTCCTTTCTTCAGGCTGTTGAAAACACCCCCAAAATCCCCCGAATTCATTGACTCGCTTATGGTTCTGTGTTAGATTTTCGAGTCTTTTGCCGTCTTCGACACGCCCGAGGTGTCGGTTGACGGGGACAAGTGATTTTTTTCACAACGACTTAGGTGATTCGAAGAGCACCTTCGGGGAGTTGTCGGCGCCCGGGGGGCTTTATTTTTTTCTATTCACACTTTTTGGTATCGCAGTAAGCGAAGGGGGCCCCGGAGATGGAAGACATCATTCTCGCGGTCAAGGAACAATACCCCCAGGGCATTATCGTTGCGATCGCCATCCTCATCATGATCTGGCTCTTGAAGAAAAACCTCTTCGAGCCGCTGCTGGCCATCGGATCCAAGCGGGCCAGTGACAAGGAGAGCCTGCTCCACGAGGCAGGTTCCTCCTCCGGCGAGCTGGAACGCCTGGAAGACGAACGGAAGCAGGGACTGCTCAACGTTCGCTCCGACGTGGTCAGGATGAAGGACGCCGCGCGATCGCAAGCCCAGGAGGAGAGCCGGGTGAAGCTTGAAGCCACCACTGCCCGGCTGAACGGCATCAAGGAAGAAAAAGCGACCGAGCTCGAGCAGGAGATGGCCACGGCCCGCGAGTCGATGGCCAGTGAAATCCCGCTGATGGCGCGCCAGATAGCGGAGCAGGTGCTCGGGCGCCCGCTGGCCTGATCGAGACCGAGACAACCACTGAATCGGAGACATCGCTGATGAGAAGAACTTCCTTGATATTCCTGGCGGCAACCGTGGTGCTGCTGATGCTCCTGGCCCCGACGCTGAGCCTGGCCGAAACCGGCGGGCACGGCGGCGACGGCGAGCACCATGGAATCAACTGGGGCACCCTCTTCTGGAAAACGGTCAACTTCATCATCTTCTTTGGCGCTCTGGGCTACTTTCTGAGAAAGCCCATCGCTTCCTTCCTCCGCTCCCGCTCGGAGAACATCACCAACGAGCTCAATGAGGCGTGTGACGCACGCGACCAGGCCCAGGCCGAACTGGCCGACGCCCGGAGCAAGGTGGCGAACCTCGAGCAGGAACTGGCTGAAATGCGGGCCAAGGGCGGCCGGAATGCCGAAGAGATGGGCCGGAGCATGGTGGCCCAGGCCCAGGCCGAATGCGAACGAATCGAAAAGCAGACGGCCAAAGACCTGGACCAGATGGGCAAGACTGCCCGGCGCCAGCTGCGTGAATATGCCGCCGAGCTCTCCATCGAGACGGCGGAGAAGCTGGTGCGTGAGTCGATCAACGACGAGGACCGCGGTCGGATTCTCACCGCCAGCCTCGAACGGGTAGGAGGCGAAAAGTGATCGGAACAGCAATCGGCAATCGCTATGCCAAAGCCCTCCTCTCCGTAGCCCTTGAGCACGACAGCGCCGACGATGCGGGTAAGGAACTCGAAGGGTTGCAAACCTGGCTCAACGAGAACACCAAGGTCCGCGCCTTCTTCTCCCTGATTACCGCGGAGAAGCAGGAGAAGCGGTCAGTGATGCTCGAACTGCTGCCCCACCTCGGCCTCTCCACCTTTGTTGGCAACCTGGTCCGCCTGCTGGCTGATAACGGCCGGCTGCACCAGATCGACGAGGTGGTGGATGCCTACCGGGGCCTGTTCAGGGAGAACCAGGGCATCCTCGGTGTGGATGTGGCCACGGCGGCAGAGCTGGAAGACCAGGAGCGGGACGAAATCCGGCAGGCCATCGCGGCCGGCACCGGAAAAGAGATAATCCTCGAGGAATCGGTGGACCCGGAGATCATTGGCGGGCTCCGTTACCGTATCGGCAGCACGATTTATGACGGAAGCGTCAGGAGCCAGCTTTCACAGTTGAAGCGCAGCCTAATGAAGGAGTAGTCGCATGGACATCAACGCGGCGGAGATTTCCAAGATCATCAAGGAGAGGATCGAGCACTTCGAAAGCTCGATCGATGTGAGCGAAGTGGGGACGGTGATCACCGTCGGTGACGGTGTGGCCCGGATGCACGGCCTGGACAAGGTGATGTCCGGCGAGCTGCTCGAGTGCCCCAACGGGGTGTTCGCCATTGCGCTCAACCTCGAGGAAGACAACGTCGGCGCCGTGCTGATGGGCGACTCGTCGCTGGTCAAGGAAGGCGACACGGTCAAGCGCACCGGGCGGATCATGTCGGTCCCGGTGGGCGAGGGCCTGATCGGCCGCGTGGTCAACTCGCTGGGCCAGCCGCTGGACGGCAAGGGCGATGTGCAGTTCGAGCAGTATTCCAACATCGAGCGCATCGCCCCCGGCGTCATCGACCGCCAGTCGGTGAAAGAGCCCCTGCAGACCGGCCTCAAGGCCGTCGACTCGATGATCCCCATCGGCCGCGGCCAGCGCGAGCTGATCATCGGTGACCGCCAGACCGGCAAGACCGCCCTCTGCGTGGACACCATCATCAACCAGAAGGGCGGCGACGTGATCTGCATCTACGTCGCCATCGGTCAAAAGCAGTCCACCGTGGCCCAGGTGGTGAAGACGCTGGAAGAAGCTGGCGCCATGGATCACACTATCGTGGTCATCGCCTCGGCCAGCTCCCCCGCCCCGCTGCAGTACATCGCCCCCTACTGCGGGTGCGCCATGGGCGAGTACTTCCGCGACAAGGGAATGCACGCCCTGACGATCTACGACGATCTCTCCAAGCACGCGGCGGCCTACCGCGAGATCTCGCTGCTGCTCCGCCGGCCCCCCGGCCGCGAAGCCTATCCCGGCGACATCTTTTACCTCCACTCCCGGCTGCTCGAGCGTGCCGCCAAGCTCAACGACGAGCTGGGCGGTGGTTCGCTGACATCGCTGCCGGTGATCGAGACCCAGGCCGGTGACGTGTCGGCCTACATCCCGACCAACGTGATCTCGATCACCGACGGTCAGATCTACCTCGAGTCCGACCTCTTCTTCTCCGGCGTCCGCCCGGCGGTGAACGTTGGCCTCTCGGTCTCCCGTGTGGGCGGCAGCGCGCAGAACAAGGCGATGCGCAAGGTCGCCGGCTCGCTCCGTCTCGACCTGGCCCAGTACCGCGAGCTGGCCGCTTTCGCCCAGTTCGGTTCCGACCTGGACAAGGCGACCCAGAACCAGCTGGCCAAGGGTGCGCGGATGGTGGAGCTGCTCAAGCAGAAGCAATATGTGCCGATGCCGGTGGAGGAGCAGGTGGTGGAGATCTTCCTCGGCATCTCCGGCCTGCTCACCGATGTGCCGGTTGACGAAGTGCAGGACTTCAACAAGGCCTTCATCGAATATTTCCGCAGCCACGAGGATGAAACGCTGGCCGCCCTCCGGGACAAGAAGGAGATGACCGATGACATCCGCGCCACCATCACTTCGGCGGTTCAAGCCTACAAGGCCGAACGCGGCGTGGCGGTCAAGGAGGGCTAACCGTGCCAAACGTTCAGGACATTCGCCGCCGGATTCGCAGCGTGAAGAACACGCAGCAGATCACCAAGGCGATGAAGATGGTTGCCGCGGCCAAGCTGCGCCGGGCCACGGAGAACATGGAAGGCGCCCGACCCTATGCCGGCCGCCTCGACCAGTTCCTCGGCGCCCTGCTCTCCCGGCCCGAGGTGGGTGAGCACCCGCTGACCGCTTCCCGCGAGGTGAAGAAGGTCGAAGTGGTGATCGTCACCTCGGACAAGGGGCTTTGCGGCGGCTTCAACTCCACCATGCTGCGTGAAGCCGTGGCCAGGATCAACCGGCTGAAGGAAGAGGGCAAGGAGGTCCGGCTGACCCTGATCGGGCGCAAGGGCTGGGACTACTTCCGCCGCCGTCCCTACGATGTGCGGGTCAAGCACATCGAGATGTTCCAGGCGCTGAAGTACCAGGATGCCTTCCCGGTGGCCGACGAGCTGATTACCCTCTTCGAGGAGGGCGGTGCCGACGAGGTGATCATGATCGGCAACTTCTTCAAGTCGATCATGGCCCCGCTGGTCAAGACCACCCGGCTGCTGCCGGTTGCCGCGGGTATGGAACAGGAGCCGGCTGAGGCCTCTTATGACCCGCTATTCGAGCCGGGCGAGGACAAGATCATCGCCCAGCTGGTGCCGCGGGTGGTCCGGGTGCTGATTGCCCAGGCGCTCTTCGAGTCATTTGCCTCCGAGCAGGCCTCGCGGATGACAGCGATGGATACGGCGACCATCAACGCCGGCGAGATGATCGACCAGCTGACCCTGACCATGAACACGGTGCGCCAGGCGGCCATCACCAGCGAGCTGATCGAGATCGTCAGCGGCGCCGAAGCCCTGTAAATATGCGGGCCCGCCCCCGGGGGCCCCAAAGGATCGAGGATTGAGGACATCATGAGCGAGAACGGAAAAATGATTGGACGGGTTGTGAGCGTCATCGGCCCGGTCGTGGACGTGGCGTTCGACGGCGACCACCTGCCGGCGATCTTGAACGGCATCCACATCACCGGCACCGCCGGTGACGTGGATATCGACGTTGTGGGCGAGGTGCAGCAGCACCTGGGTGAGAGCAGGGTGCGCTGCGTGGCGCTGAAGCCCACCGAGGGCATGGTCCGCGGCATGCAGGCCCTGGATCTCGACGGCCCGATCAGCATCCCCGTTGGTCCGGAGACCCTGGGACGGATCATGAACGTGATCGGAGAGCCGGTGGACAAGATGGGTCCCATCACGACCAAGATGAAATCCCCCATCCACCGCCACGCGCCCTCTTTCGACTCCCAGGACACCACGCAGGAGATGTTCGAGACCGGGATCAAGGTCATCGACCTCCTTGAGCCTTACACCAGGGGCGGCAAGACCGGCCTGTTCGGCGGCGCCGGCGTGGGCAAGACCGTTCTGATCATGGAGCTGATCCACAACATCGCCACCAAGCACTCCGGCGTGTCGGTGTTCGCCGGTGTGGGCGAGCGGACCCGTGAAGGCAACGATCTCTGGCTGGAGATGAAGGAGTCGGGCGTGCTCAAGCAGACCGCCCTGATCTACGGCCAGATGACCGAGCCCCCCGGAGCCCGTCTCCGGGTTGCCTTGACCGGTCTCACCGCTGCGGAATACTTCCGGGACGAGGAAGGCCGCGACGTGCTGCTCTTCATCGACAACATCTTCCGTTTCACCCAGGCCGGTTCCGAGGTGTCCGCGCTGCTCGGCCGTATGCCGTCCGCGGTGGGCTACCAGCCGACCCTGGCCTCGGAGATGGGCGAGATGCAGGAGCGGATCACCTCCACCGACAAGGGCTCGATCACCTCGGTGCAGGCGATCTACGTGCCGGCCGACGACTACACCGACCCGGCGCCGGCCACCACCTTCGCCCACCTCGACGCCTCGACCAACCTCTCGCGGCAGATCTCCGAGCTCGGCATCTACCCCGCGGTGGATCCGCTCGATTCGACCTCACGTATCCTCGACCCGCGGATTCTCGGTGACGAGCACTACAACACCGCCCGTGAGGTGCAGGGCGTGCTGCAGAAATACAAGGACCTGCAGGACATCATCGCCATCCTCGGTATGGAGGAGCTGTCGGAAGAGGACAAGGTCACCGTGTCCCGGGCACGCAAGATCCAGAAGTTCCTGTCTCAGCCCTTCTTCGTTGCCGAGGCGTTCACCGGCATGAAGGGCAAATACGTCGAGCTCAAGGATTCGATCAAGGGCTTCCAGGAGATCGTCAACGGCAAGCATGACGACCTGCCGGAGCAGGCCTTCTACATGGTGGGCACCATCGAGGAAGCCCAGGAGAAGGCCAAGCAGCTCGCGGCGGAGGAGTAGTCACCGATGTCTGATATCAAAATCAAGGTCGAGATCATGACGCCCGAGCGGCCGCTGGCCAACGAAGAGGCCACCGCGGTCAACTTCCCGGCCGTGGACGGTTACATGGGCGTGCTGCCCGACCATACCCCGCTGGTGGCCGAACTGGGCATCGGCGAGGTCCGGATCCATCTCGGCGGTCAGGAAAAACGCTTCATGGTCAACGGCGGGTTCGTCCAGGTGGCGTCCGACCGGGTGACCCTGATGGCCAACGAGGCCGAAGCGGCCGAGGACATCGACCGGGACAAGGCCCAGGCCGACCTCAAGCAGTCCGAGGAAGACCTGGCAAAAGCCGAGCTTCCCGAAGAGGTGGACGCGGCCCTCGACCTGGCCAAGACAGCGGAAACGCGTATCGATCTGCTGGGCAACTAGGCCTGGTGGTTTTATCCAGCCCATGTCTGGAAGGCAATATAAGGGGTGCCGGCGGTTTACACCGTCGCCGGCACCCCGTTTTTTTGTCCGGAATCCGCCGATTGAACACCGCATCTGGTATGGTGTTATAGAAGATGTATTTTATTCGACTTGACCAACAGTTGGAGGTACGCGTGTCGAAACAGATAGCTTCCGTAATTTTTGCATTGCTGGTTCTGCTGCCGGCCGCGGCGCCGGCAGCGATTGCCGGGCCCCAGGGTCTGGAGGGATCGGTAGTGCGGGTCGTCAACTTCTCCCAGCGCGGCAACTGGTACTCCCCCTGGGACGTGACCGACGTGGCCCAGGGTTCCGGCACGGGCTTTGTCATCGAGGGCGGTCTGATCATGACCAACGCCCACGTGATCAGCGACTCCCGGCTGCTGGTGCTCTATATCCACAACGACCCCGAGCCCCATGTGGCCGAAGTGGTCCACGTGGCCCACGACTGCGACCTGGCCCTGGTCCGTCCCGCCGACCCGGGGGTGCTCAGTGATGTGACACCGCTGAAAATCGGCGAGCTGCCCACCCTGGGCAGCGTGGTGGACACCCTGGGCTACCCGGCAGGGGGCACGCAGATCTCCTCCACCCGCGGGGTGGTGTCGCGGATCGATGAATCGCTCTACGTCCACTCCGGCGTCGACCTGCACGTCTCGGTGCAGACCGACGCGGCCATCAACCCCGGCAACAGCGGCGGCCCGGTGGTCCAGGGCGGAGAAGTGGTGGGCGTGGCCTTCCAGGCCGACATGCGGCAGGAGAATGTCGGTTTCTTCATCCCCTCCAGCGTCATCAACCGCTTCCTCCTTGATGTGGGCGACGGCCGCTACGACGGCTATCCCGAACTGGGCGCGGAAATCTCGGGGATGGATAACCCGGCTATCCGGGCCTGGGCCGGCATGGCGGACGGCGAAACCGGTGTCCGGGTGACCCATGTCCACTCCGGCTCCAGCGCCGACGGTCTGGTCCGGAAGGGTGACGTGATCCTGGCCGTGGACGGCCGGACGGTGGCCAACGACGGGTCGGTGCCTGACGGCGAGTCGCGGGTTTCCTTCGGCATGCTGGCCGATAGAAGACAGATCGGTGAAACACTCCCGCTGCGGCTGCTGCGGGACGGGGCCCGTCTGGATGTGGATGTTACGCTCCTCGCCTTTCCCGCCGGGGACACCCGGGGCAACCTCTACGACCAGTTCCCGCGTTACTACGTGTACGGCGGCCTGATCTTCGTGCCGCTGGACCGGGAGATGCTCAAGACCTACGGTGCGGAGTGGTTCGCCCGGGCGGACAAGAACCTGATGCAGGAGTTCTACCTCCGGCCGCTCTACGAGTCGGAAGCCATGCTGCAGGAGCGGGTGGTGCTGCTGCGCCGGCTGGACCACTCGGTGAATGCCGACATGGCCTGGTTCCGCAACCTGGTGGTGAAACGGATCAACGGGCGGGAGATCACCAGCATGGACGACCTGGTGGAGAGTCTGGAGAACCACCAGGGGGATTACCACCTGATCGAGTTCTCCCATCTCGGCCGGTTCGGGGTGCTGGACCGGCTCAAGGCCGAGGAGGCGCACCAGGAGATACTGGAACGCTACGGCATCGGGGAGGACCGCAACCTATGAGCAGCAGAGGAAGAGCAATAGCGTGGATCGTCCTCCTGCTGGCCCTGTCCCTCCCGGTGACAGCCGATACGGGGGAAGCCACCGAAACGGCCGACCAGCACGAAATGAGCGTGGTGGGTCTCGAGGTGACCTACCAGGGATGGGACGAGGACCGGCCGTGGGCCAAACGGATTCCCAAGCACCGCAACGCCTCGGCGGTGCTGGTGGACGGGACGCATCTGTTGACCACCGCCCAGATGGTGGACCAGGCGGCCTTTATCCGGCTGGCGACCTTCGGACGGACCCGTTCGGTGGAACCCCGGGTGGTCCGGGTGGACCCGGACGTCAACCTGGCGCTGCTGGTGATCGAGGACCAGGAGGTGCTGGAGAACCTGAAACCGGTGCCCGTGGCTGAAAGCACGCCCACCTCCGGCGTTCTGCGAACTCTGCGCTGGAGCGGCCAGCAACTGGAAGCCGCATCATCCCGGGTGATCGGGTTCCGGGTGGAGCGCACCTGGGGCGGCCGGCTGGACCACGCCTTTCTGCACATGCGGACCGACATGGGCAGCGGCGGCTGGGGCGAACCGGTCTTTGCCAACGGTGCCCTGGTGGGCCTCACCGTTTCCCAGAAGGATCAGCGCAGCCGGGCCATCCCGGCGGAGGTGCTGAGCGCTTTTCTCGAAAGGGCGCGGGCGGATGGGCCGCTGGTGGGCTTCCCCTCCCTGGGGATCAGCTGGCAGGTCAACGAGGACCGGGCCATGGCCCGCTTTCTCGGCCAGCAGGGCGAACCGCACGGGGTGCTGATCCGCCAGGTGCCCTGGGGTGCGTCGGCCTGCGGTGTTCTCGAGCCGCGGGACATCCTGCTGGAGCTCGACGGACACGCCATCGGCCCGGAAGGATATTATACCCACCCCCAGCTGGGGCAGGTGAAGTTCAACCACCTGCTGGTGGAGCAGTACCGTCCCGGCGACACGGTGGACGTGCGGGTGCTGCGTGACGGGGAGGAGCTGACGCTGACGGTGACCCTGCGGACCTACCCGGCGGGCCTTGACCTGGTCCCCGCCCGGCGTGAAGGGCCGCCGTCATACGTGGTGGCCGGCGGCCTGGTGTTTCGCGAACTGGACCTGCCCTATCTCGGCACCTGGGGCGCCGACTGGGAGCAGAATGCGCCCCTGTCCCTGTCCTCCCGCTACAACCTGAACCGCAACGGCCAGACCGGGGAGCGCCGGCGCTACGTGCTGATCAGCTCGGTGCTGCCGTTAGAGTACAACGTCGGCTATCAGGAACTGCGAGACTCGGTAGTGGAGGAGATCAACGGGCGGACGGTGAGCGATATCCACGATGTGGTGGAGGGGCTGGCCAGCCCGCGGGACGGCTTCCACAAGATCCGCCTGGCGCCTGATTCCGGCCGGAACCTGGTGGTGCTGGATGCGGCCACCCTGGACGAGGCCACCGCGGAGGCCCTGGAGACCTACCGGGTGCCGGCAGCGGTGCGGCTGCCCGAGAAACCGCTGCCCGATGGTGGCGGCGACTGTCCGGGGGTGAGTTAGCCCGTCCTGTCCTGTCGCGGGCGGGTGTGTCATTCCGTCTTCACTCCCGGTCTGCGAGTGCACGCCGTTGTAAGCTCCAAAACCGGCGGGATCCCTCCGCGTTCCGGCCTGCGGCCGGCCGCGGTTTCCCGCACGGTTTTGTTCGCAACCACGGCGGCACGTCTCCGACAGGTCGTTCAGACGGAATGACACACCCACCCTGTCAAGACGATGAGCCTACCCTTGTCATTGCGAGGAGACGGCTTTGCCGTCGACGAAGCAATCTCATTGATATCGGTACTGGGGCCGGAGAGATTGCTTCGCTACGCTCGCAATGACAAGGTGAACCTGCCCTGCGTTTCCTTGCAACGACAACTGTGATCTGTGAGAGGTGTTTCGTCAGTGGTGCAGGGCCCGGAGCTCGGCGCAGGCGTCGCTCAGGTCGACCTCCATCCGGGGGATTTCACGGCAGAGGAACTCGAGGTGCTCTTTTTCGGCGTCCTGGAACGCCTGGAAGGTGCGCACGAACTCGTTGTCGGTGGCCGCCACGACTCCGCGGAAGACGTGGTTGATCTCGGACCCCTCGATCTCGATCACCAGCCGCAGCGTCGCCGCCGGGTCGGTCAGCTGGTCCAGCCCGTCTTCCACCTCGGCCATCCGTTTCTCCAGGCCGGGGATCGAGTCCCGCCACTCGGCGACCTCTTCTTCCCGCCAGCAGGAATCGCCGGCCAGCCCGCGGCAGAACTCCAGCAGTTCGGCGTGACCCATTTCCTGTGTGGCCAGGGTGTCGAAGAACCGGGCCAGCGGGGGCACATCCTCGAAGCGCTGGGCCAGGCGGCGGTAGACTTCCCCGGCGCGCACCTCCAGGGCTACGCAGCGTTCTATAAAGGATGAAACGGATGCAGGGGTTGTTGTCTGGTGGAGGGTCGGGGCAACGATGGAGAGGAATGTGCGGTCTCGGCCGGCAGTGATGGCGCGGAAAAAGACCTGCCAGCCAAAGCTCTGAATCGTGATCACCGGGTGAGCCAGCACGTGCCGCTTGCAGATCACACCCCTCATCCTCAACCTCCTTCAGACCCGGACGGGTGGGAAGCTCTCAACCGGCATCCAGTATATAGTATTTCTCCACTCCCCGGGCAATACTCACAAAGATGACTGAAGGCACGAAAAAAGCCCCATTTCGATCACTCCTCCATGATCGAAAAGGGGCTTTGCTCCCTGGTTGGCGGTCAAAATGCGACCGCCGGGGGAACGTCATTTCACTCAGTGATCGCTGTTCAGTGGAGGCCGGATCCGGTCTCTCGACCGATTCCCACCTTCCCCTATTAGATGATTGTCCGGCCGATTGGTTACAATGGTGGCTCGATTATTATTTTTCAGGGTGGCCAGGGGGAGGCAAGAGAAGATGACAGCGGTTCAGGCATTCATCCTCGGCGTGATCCAGGGCTTGACCGAGTTTTTGCCCATCAGCAGCTCGGGGCACCTGGTGATCTTCCAGCACCTGTTCGGGCTCATGGAACCGGGGATCGCCTTTGACATCAGTGTCCACCTGGGGACCCTGGCCGCGGTGGTGATCTTCTTCCGGAGGGAAATTTTCGAGGTGAACGCCGCCGCGGTGTCGGGCTTTCGGCGGGTGATGGCCGGGGAGGCGACCTTTTCCCGGCTGTTTGCCGAGGAGCCCGGTTTCCGTTTGGCCATACTCCTCATTGCCGGTTCGATCCCCACCGCCATCATCGGCATCCTGCTCCAGACCGTCTCCGAACAGCTCTTTTCCTCGCTCTCCCTGGCCGGGGGGATGCTGATGGTCACCGGTCTGATCCTGGTGCTCACCGGCGTGCTGCTCTGGTTGACCCGGGGGGCGGAAGAAAAGGGCCAGGGGATGAGCGGCTTCACCCTGGGGATTGCCCTGGTCATCGGTGTGGTACAGGGACTGGCCATCATCCCTGGAATTTCGCGCTCCGGTTCCACCATCGCCGCCGGGCTGCTCCTCGGGCTGGATCGCAAGACGGCCGGCACATACTCGTTCCTGCTCTCCATCCCCGCCATCGTCGGCGCTGCCGGGCTGCACCTGCTGCTGGGAGGCCCGGCGGAGTTCAACCTTCTGCCGGTGCTGATCGGCGTGGCGGCCTCCTTCGTGGTGGGGCTGCTCTCCCTGGGAATTCTGATGCGGATTGTCAGGCGGGGCCGGCTTTACCTGTTTGCGCCATACTGTCTGCTGGCTGGCCTGGCCGTGCTGCTTTTCAGCCGCTGAGGGGCAGGTTGGGAATTCCGGAGTGGCCGATCCGGCCGCTGGGGACCTAAACTAGTAGAGAACCGTTTTCCGCCGTGCCCTGTTTTTCGCCTGCCGGCTGAAGGAGCAAACTTCCATGAATCCCGGATTGAAATCTCTGTCCCTTTTCCTCCTGTTCCTGCTGCTGGCAGCCCCGGCTTCAGCCGCCGACCCGTTCGAGGGATATACCCTGGTGGCGCCGATGAATTCCACCACCACATCGCTGATCGATATGGACGGCACGGAAGTTCACAGCTGGCCGTCAGCATACAACCCGGGGCTCTCCGCCTATCTCAACGAAGACGGCAGCGTGCTGCGCTCCGGGCGGCTGAGCAACCCGACGTTCAGCGCCGGCGGTTCGGGCGGGGCGGTG
This sequence comes from uncultured bacterium, assembly GCA_965531145.1. GTDB lineage: Bacteria > Acidobacteriota > JAQAZP01 > JAQAZP01 > JAQAZP01 > JAQAZP01. The sequence continues at coordinate 23,448 of CBESOE010000042.1, forward strand.
ATGCTGGTGGACTGAGACGGGGCCACGGTCTGGGACTACGAGTATTCGAACACGCTGCACGTCCAGCACCACGACGTGGAGATGTTGCCCAACGGCAACGTGCTCATGGTGGCCTGGGAGCTGAAGAGCCGGCAGGAGGCCATTGACGCCGGTCGCGACCCCTCGTTGATCATCGACGACAAACTCTGGCCCGACACCATCATCGAAGTGCAGCCCGACGGCGCCACCGGCGGCATCGTGGTCTGGGAGTGGTACGTCTGGGACCACCTGGTGCAGGACTACGATCCGACTAAAGACAACTACGGTGTCGTGGCCGACCACCCGGAACTGGCCAACCTCAATCACGTTGAATCCGGGGCCCATGCCGACTGGACCCATTTCAACTCGGTGGCTTACAACGCCGGGTTCGACCAGATCGTGGTCAGCGTGCACAATTTTGACGAGGTCTGGATCATCGACCACAGTACCACCACGGCCGAAGCCGCCGGCCACAGTGGCGGCAACAGCGGCCGCGGCGGCGACATCCTCTACCGCTGGGGCCATCCCGCGTCCTATGGCGCCGGTATCGCCGCGGACCAGAAGTTCTTTGGCCAGCACGATGCCCAGTGGATCGCCGGCGATTGCCCCGGGGCCGGGAACATCCTTGTCTTCAACAACGGGCCCGGGCGGCCCGAGGGCAACTACTCCACCGTGGACGAGATCGAACCGCCGGTGGACGGCAGCGGGAACTACTCGTTGACGCCCGGTGAGGCGTTTCTGCCGGCGGCCCAGACCTGGGTCTACACCGTGTCCCCGCCCACGTCCTGCTTCTCCTCCGGGATCTCCGGGGCCCAGCGGCTGCCCAACGGCAACACCCTGGTCTGCGAAGGAAGCAGCAACTACATCTTCGAGGTGGACCCGGCCATGGTGACCAGGTGGGAGTACAACGCTTCGGGCCACGTTTTCAAGGCCCGCCGTTTCGCCCCCTCCTATCCCGGACTGTCGCGGCTTTTCACGCTGGGGGCGGAACTGACCTGCAGCCCCGATGCGGGAGCCCTGCCCTTCTCCTCCCTCTTCACCGTCATCCTGGAGAACCGCTACGACGGGCAGACCCGGCGGCTGGCCGGTCGGATCGATGTCGGCCTGGCCAACGGGTCGAACTACCCCGGCTGGCGGGCGGGCTACACCAACGTTGCTCCCGGGGAGAGCTACACCACCGCCTGGGTGCAGAATTTCCCCGCCCTGGGGTCGCTGCTCGGGGAGAACAGCTTCACCCTGGTGGCCGAGGATGTCACACCTGTGCCATACAACCAGCCGCCCTACCCGGCGGCCGGAGACACCGCGACCAGCAGTTGTACCGTGACCGCTGTCGCGCCCTAGAAGCGGCTTCATAACCTCACCTGAGGCCCGATAGCGTCGTTGCCGGCTTCCTCGAAATGCTCACATACCAAAGAGTATGCTGCGCTTTCTCGTCAGCCGTCGCCTTGCTCTCGAACCACAGTCGAGGTTTTGAAACCACTTCGAAGGTTTACGAGAGAAGGAGGTCTGCGCCGCAGAATGATTACTTCATCCCGCCGGCCGGGGTGCGTTCACTTTCTCTCCTCCTACTCCAGCTCCCCCTCGTCCTGCATCCGCTCCACCAGCTTCTTCACCTTCTCGGTGGACGAACGGTGGGTCACCAGGGTGCGTTTGCCCGAGCGGACCACCACCAGGTCGCTGACACCCACCAGGGCCACCATCTCCTCCGGGTCCTCGCAGAAGACGGCGTTGGTTTTCGCGTCCAGACCGCGGACACGTCCGGTGCCGCGGTTGCCCGCTTCGTCCGGCTGGTGGAACTGTTCGAGGGCCAGCCAGCCGCCCACGTCGCTCCACTGGAAGGCCGCCCGCACCATGCGCACGTCGTCGGCTTTCTCCATCACCCCGAAGTCAATGGAGATCTTCTCCAGCGGTTCGAACGCGGTTCGCAGATCGGTGACCCACCGGGAGCTGCCGTCCGATGCTTTCAGCGGATCCAGCCGCTCGGCGTGGCCGGGCAGGAAGGTGCGGATGGCGGAACCGATGGCCGAGGTGCGCCAGGTGAACATCCCGCTGTTCCAGCTGTGACGGCCGGAGGCCACGAAATCCCGGGCGGTCTGCTGGTCGGGCTTCTCGCGGAATTTGGCCAGCCGGAAGTGTTCGATACCGTCGTCGGTCTCCAGCGGGTCGCCGGCCTCGAGGTAGCCGTACCCGGTGGCCGGGTAGGCCGGAGCGATGCCAAAAGTGTAGAGTGCACCGCTTTCCCGGGCCGCCCGGGCGGCGGAGAGCAGTGTCTTCTGGAAGAGGTCCACCGGCTGGATCAGGTGGTCGGCGGTGAGCACCGCCATCACCGGGTCGCCGAACCGGGCCTCGCAGAGCACGGCGGCCAGGGTTACCGCCGCTGCCGTGTCCCGGGCCACCGGTTCGCCGATGACGTTGGCCGCCGGGATCTGGGGCAGCTGCTGGCGGACCAGGCCGGCGTGCCGGCCGTTGGTCAGCACCAGGGTCCGCTCCGGCGGCACCATGCCGGCCAGCCGGTCCACGGTGAGCTGGAGCATGGTCCGGTCACCGAAGAGGGTGAGGAACTGTTTTGGTTTCGAGGGCAGGCTCAGGGGCCAGAACCGGGTGCCCGAGCCGCCGGCCATGATCACGGCCACCAGGTCTTCCCGCGGGTCGAAGTTTGTGGACATTGATTGCTCTCCGGGGCAGGCTGATCAGCTGCTCCGCCCGTAATCGTCCTCGAAGCGGACGATGTCGTCTTCACCGAAATACTCGCCGGTCTGCACCTCGATAAATACGCAGGGAACGCTGCCCTGGTTCCGGATGCGGTGCCGGGCCTCCCGGGGAATGTTGATGTCCTCGCCGGTGCGGACAAGGATTTCATCGTCGTCAAGGGTCACCAGGCCCTCGCCCTCGATCACCAGCCAGTGCTCGGCCCGCTGGTGGTGCAGCTGCAGGCTCAGCCGCTGACCGGGATTGACCACGATCCGTTTGACCTTGTGCCGGGGATTGTCCTCCAGTACCACGTAGTGGCCCCAGGGCCGGTAATTCTCCCGGCGGTCCAGGACCTGGCGGTAGAGATCGAGACACTCATCGGCCATCTGCGGCCCGGGGAGCAGTGTGCCCATCACTGGCAGGCGGTCAGGGATCAAACCCGGGGCTCCGCCGGCCAGACAGACGCCGTCACCCAGGCGCTGGAGGGCATCCACATCCTCCGCTGAACAGGGCCGGTGAATGGTGGTCAGCAGCGCCAGGTCCCCGCGGGACAGCAGCACCGCAGCCGGCACGCCGGCGTGGTTGTGGACCAGTTCATATTCCTTGAAGGCATCCAGGACACTGCCCAGCTGAAAGGACTCCTGCAGCCGGGGGGTGAGGCACTGGTCTTTACCGGATTGTCCGGGACAGGGGACCAGGTCGCTGCCGCCGCTGGATCCCTCCGCGGCGAAGAGGGTCACGTGGTGGCCGCCGGCAACCAGGGCCGCGGCCAGTTCACCGATGGCGCGGTGCGGATTCCCCTCTGCGGTTGGTGAAACCACCGCGTCCAATGGACAGACCATGGCGATGCGCATTCGCCGTTTCTCCTTTCCAATTCCCGGCAATGGAGCCGTCTCCGGCCGGATTGGACCTGCGTGAGCTGTTGACCGAGAAAATAATCCTTTGCCGGCGAGAGGTCAAGGGCGGTTCTGCAGCCATTCGGCGATGGTCGGCACCACCAGCGGGTGAAGTTCACGGTCCGCGGCATTATAATTGGCTGCCATCTGCGGTCCCAGCTCGTCCAGCGGGGTGGTTTCCTTCTTCAGCGTATGGTCTGTATCCGGGATGTCGATGCGAAACACCGGCAGGCCGGCCCCCAGGGCCGCCGCCTCCAGCAGGTCTGAATCGGGGTCCGGTTTGACCTGCATGTCCTTTTTGCCGGTGAGGATCAGTGACGGCAGACCGCTGACCGCCAGCGCGGCTGCCGGGTCAAAGACCAGCACCTCCTGGATGAAATCCCGGGCTGCCTTCTGCTGAAAGGCGATGGCTATCGAGAGGAGACCCAGGTCGCCCCCCAGCAGCGAGAGGTCGATTTCCTCACCGGCGGCGACCTGTTCCAGCACCATGCGCAGGGCCCCGGTGAGCCGCTCCTCCTCTTCGGCGCTGGCCCCGCCGAGGCGGATCTGGGCCCGCACCTGCCCGATCACCGTATCCATCATCGTTCGCCCCGGTGTGGCCAGCAGGATCAGGCCGGCCAGTGGTGTGCCGGGATCCTGCGCCAGCCGGACGGCATGGATGCCGCCCTCGCTGTGCCCGGCGGGATAGATCCTGCTCCGGTCAACGCTGTCGCGTGAGGCCAGCAGGGCCAGGCCTGCCCGCTGTTCTGCCAGGTAGTCATCCCAGCTCAACTCGCCGGAGAACTCGGTTTCGCCGGTGCCCCGCTTGTCGTAGCGCAGGACAACCACTCCGCGGCGCCCCAGGGCCTCGGCCAGCAGCTGGCCGCTGCCGTTTTTCCCCGGCAGCAGTGTGCTGTTCCAGTCGCGGTCGGTGGGCCCGCTGCCGGCGATGAGCAGCAGTGCGGGGAAGGGGCCGCTGCCGGAGGGCCTGGTCAGGGTACCGTGGACCGTGGTGCCTGCCGCGTCAAACGTCACCGCCTCGGCCACCAGGTCGTAGGCCGGTTCAAGGGTCACTGTTGACGGTGCCGACAGATCAGTTGGTGCGGAGGTGGGTGCTGACCCGGGGGGTGGTTCCGGGACCCGGGCCTCATGGTGAGACGCACAGGCCGGGAAAATGAGGAGCAGAATGAGGAACAGCACTCGATACATCAATGGCCTCCGTTGTGAATCCAGGATACGTGAGTAAATCAATATTTATTCAATTTTCACCTTTGATCCGGTTTTGATTGTGGCAGAATACCCGTATAGACCCTCTTCAGACAACAACCGAACGCTGTCCGGCCCCGGGAGGCGCGACCGATGAACATGCAGAACGGATTTTTCAGGCTCCTGGTTCTTTGCCTGGCCCTCGGGGCGTCGTCGTGCTCACCACCCGACGCCCTGGACACGGTCCAGCTGCCCGACACCTATCCCCTGGATCTCGATCACCAGGCTCCGGGCCCCGACCTGGCCGCCTGGGGCACTGACCTCGAGGCGGCGCTGGCCCTGTCGGAAGAGAGTTGCCGGCCGGTGCTCGCCCTGTACCGCGATGCCGGCGCCGGGGGGCTCACCGCACAGCCGTTGATGGCCGAGGC
>CBESOE010000043.1:0-28518 GCA_965531145.1 uncultured bacterium
AGAAAATGGACCTGGACACCGAGGAGCGGCTCCGTGCACTTGGTTACATCGAATAAATCCGGCGGCTGGCTGCTGATCAGCGCCGCGGTGCTTCTGGCCCTGGCCGGCTGCGGGGGACCGGAGCCGGAGCAGCCCGGCGGCAGCCTCGACCTGCTGCCCCTGGCGGCCTGGAATGTCGTGCCCGGCGACCCGCCACCCCCGATCCGCCTGCCGGTGGCCGAGGGTTCACCGCTGCTCGGCCCGGGCTGGCAAGCCGATGCCACCGGTGACCACGGGGCCCCGGCGGTGGTGAGCAGTCAGCGGCACGCGGCGCTGCACCTGCCGTTCAGCGTTGATGGCCACGGGGAGGTGGAGATCCTGCTCCGACTGCGCAACCCCTGGCCGAACAAGGAGATCGACAGTTTTTTGGGGACCATCGTCTCCTTCAATGGCCGCAAGATGGCCCACCTCATCCCCGGGGATGAGTGGGCCGACCACCGGGTGACCCTGCCCGCCGGCCAGTTCCACGACGGGGTCAACGAGCTGGTGCTCACCGGCCTGGAGGGCCGCACCGCACTCTCCCGGGTCGATCTTCTGCTCCCTGGCCCGCTGGCCCGTTTCACCGCCGGTGACACTACCAGCCGGGCGCTGGTCTCGGCGGCACCGCTGGTGGTGGATCTGCCTGACCCGCTGCCTGCCGGCGCCCTGCTCGACTTTTCCCTGGCCCTGGTGCCGCAGCTGACCGGGCCGGTAATCTGCCGGCTGGAGTGGCGCCATCCGGGCGGTGAGTGGGGCTCCCTGTTCGAGATGGAGGCGGCGGCATCCGGTAGCGGGACAGCTCCTGAGCGGCACGGCCGGTGGATTCACCAGACGGTGTCGCTGGACCAGCTGGCCGGCGAGAAGATCCGGTTGCGGTTCAGTGTTGACGGCCCCCAGCAGGTCTGCGGGCCGCTTTCCCTGAGCTGGCCGGGTACGGACAGCGCCGCCATGGATACCTCCCCGGCCGGGCCGAACCTGGTGCTGATCCTGGCCGACACGCTGCGCGCCGACCGGCTGGGCGCCGGTGGGTCGGCCCAACGCCTCACCCCCTCGCTGGATGCCCTGGCCGCGGAGAGCGTCCACTTTCGTGACACCCTGGCCCAGGCGTCGAGCACGGTCCCCTCGGTTTCCTCGTTCTTCACCGGCCGCTATTTCAACAGGATCACCCACTGGGTGGACCGGAAGAGCCTGCCCACAACGGTGCCGCTCTTTGCCGAGGCGCTGTCAGCCGGGGGATGCCGGACCCTGGCGGTGATGACCAATCCGCTGCTGCTGCCGGAAACCGGATTTGCCCGGGGGTTTGATGAATACCACCACCTGCCGGGTGCGCCCCGCCATTTTCACGGACGGGAGAACCTGCCGGTACACCAGCCGGCCGAGGCGGTGAACGCCCGTTTCTTCCAGCGGCTGCCGTCCCTGGCCCGGGGCCGGTTTTTCGCCTACCTGCACTACATGGACCCCCACGACCCGTACCTGCTGGAACAGGAGCTGCAGGCCGACCCGCGCTTCAGCGGCGGGCGGCTGAACGGTGAGCCCTGGGAGGGGTGGCTGGGGCCGGCGGTGGAGGAGATTCTCGCCCACGGCGGTAGCACTGTCGTGCCCCGGGACCGCGAGATGCTGGCCCACGCTTACGACAACGAGGTGCGCCGTCTCGACCGGCAGCTGGGGCTGCTGCTGGCCGAGCTGCAGCGCCGCGGCCTGCTCTCGAACACGGTGGTGGCGGTGGTGGCCGACCACGGCGAGGAGTTCTTCGAGCACGGCCTGCTGGGCCACGGCCACACGGTGTACGAGGAACTGCTCCGGGTGCCCGCCCTGGTCCGCTTCCCCCGGCAGCCGGGCTATCCCCGGCCGGCGTTGGTGGGCCAGCGGGTGGAACTTCTGGATATTGCCGCCACCCTGCTGGACGTGATGGTCGCCGGTCCGCCGGAGGGCCACGCCGGCAGCAGCCTGCTGCCCCTCCTTCGGGGGATGGGTGGTGAGCCGGGGGACGAGGTGCGGCATTTCGAGACCCGTTACCGCGCCTGGATCAATCCGCCGCTCAACGATTTTCTGGCGGGGGTGGAAGCCGGCGGCTGGAAACTGACCCGTGACCGGCGGAGCGGCGTGGAGCGTCTCTACCACCTCAACACCGATCCGGGGGAGATGGAAGACCTCGCCGCGGCCAATCCGGACAAGGCCGGAGAGATGAAACAGCGGCTGGATGCCTGGCTTGAAACTCAGGCACCGCTGAATCCCGAGGATGGCGATGCCCGGGACGCCGGGGAGGATGTGGCCAGACGTGAGATCGAGGCACTGCAGGCGCTGGGGTACATGCAATGACCAGGGCACTGACCGTTCTGCTGTTGGCCCTGATGCTGGGCACGGCCTGCGGTCCGGTGCCCGAAGCCGGCCCGCAGGGCCTGGACCTGCTCGAACTCCTGCCCCCTGAAACCCGGATGGACGACCTGCAATTGACCGCGGTGAAGACCAAGCACTGGTCCCTGGCCGACGGGCTGCCCCGGGAGTGGCGCCCCGGACCACCGGGGGTGACCGTGGAGCGGGGGCCGGACGGTGTCCGGCTTTCGGCATCGGAACCGCCCTGGCTGGAGATCCGCATCGGCATCGATCCTCTGCGCTACGAGAGGCTGAAGGTGGTCTTTGCCGAGGGCGAGGGGGAAACGGCCGAGCTCTTCTACTCCTACAGCAAACCGCCGGTCTACCGTCTGGGTGGCCGGGTGGCGTCGAAACCGGCTTCCGCCGCCGCCCCGCACGAGCGACAGTTTTTATTGCCGCACCCCGACGGCGCCGGGGAACGGCTGCAGGCCTTCCGCCTTTACCCCGGCGGCAGGGCCGGCACTGCCGTGACGGTGAAGGAGATCAGCCTGCGGCCCCGCCGGGGCCGGTTCATCCAGGAGGCGATCCTCTCCCGCGACCTCATCGACCTCAACCAGGAATACCGGCGCTGCTGGCGGATTGGCGGAACGGGGGAGCGCCGGGTCACCTTCCGGGTGCCCCCGCAGGGTGCGGTGCTGCGCTTCGGCACCGGCACACTGCTGGGGGGAGGGGATGCCACACTCCGACTGCTGGCGTCGGCCCCCGGCCGCACCGCCGCGGAACTGCTGGCCGTGGCCATCGGCCAACGGGATGAGGGCTGGGTTGACCAGCGGGTGGACCTCTCCGCCTGGGCCGGGGAGAAGCTGACCCTGCGGTTCCGGGTGGAAGCGGCGGCGGGCAGCCGGGCGATCCGCCTGGTGGGGTCTCCGGTGGTCCGGGCCAGGGGCGGGCCGTCACAACCCAATGTGGTGCTAGTGGTGGTGGACACTCTGCGGGCGGACCGCCTCTCCGCTTACGGACACCCTGATCGGCTATCGCCCCATCTCGACCGGTTGGCCCGCCGGGGACTGCTCTTCAGCCGGGTACGATCCCCCTCCTCCTGGACCGTCCCCGCCACCGCCGCATTGATCACCGGCCGCTACCCCGTGGTGCCGGGGGTGGAGAAGGGCGCGGTCCCGGCGGTGCCCCCCGGGGCGCTCACCCTGGCCGAGCGCTTTTCTCGCCAGGGGTATGCCACCGGTGGTTATTCGGCCAATTTCGTGCTGGACGGCTTCCGGGGATTCGCCCGCGGGTTCGAGACCTGGTTTCTCGCCCCGTACCAGGACGCCCGGCTCACCGCCCGGCAGCTCAACCAGCAGGCTCTTTCGTTCATCCACACCCGGCGGGAGGAGCCTTTCTTTCTCTTTCTGCAGTACATGGACCCCCACGAACCCTACGACGCGCCCACCCCTGACCATCCCCGGGGGAAGCGTGACGGGCCGTTCGATATCCGCCGGGGTCACCGCTGGCAGGACGGCACCATCGTGCCCCTGGTCATGGATTGGGAACGGCTGGCCGGGCCGGAGGAGCAATCGCGTCTCGAAGGCTACTACCACGATGAGGTGGACTACGTGGACCGCTGCCTGGGCCGTCTGCTGGCCGCCCTGGGGAGTGCGGGGCTGCTGGAGGATACGGTGGTGCTGGTCACCGCGGACCACGGCGAGGAACTGGGTGACCACGGCCACTGGTCCCACGGCTTCACCCTGAACCGCGAAGTGCTCCATGTGCCGCTGGTCCTCTCCGCGCCGGGACTGGAGCACCGGGCGGGAACGGTGGTGCACACCCCGGTGTCCCTGGTGGACGTTGTCCCCACCCTGGCCGGTCTGGCCGGCCTCCCGCCCACCGCCGGGCCGCTGGACGGGCAGCACCTGCTGGAAGCCGCCCCCGGCCGTACCCTCTTCGCCGCCACTGCGGCCTGCGGTCTGCCCCCGCGATACGCAGCCTTTGACGGGCGTTACGCCTACATCCGCTTCGACCGTCACGCCGCCGAGGATTGCCCCCCCGATTCCCAGGCCGCCGCCTGGCTGGTTCACGCCGAACCGTCGGGCCGGGCGCTCTATGACCTCCAGGCCGACCCGCTGGAACGGAACAATCTCGCCTCGCAGTTCCCGGATGTGGTCTCCCGCATGGAGGCCGGGCTGCAGACGCGCTTTCCCCACAGCGGGGAGGAGGCCGGAGACACCACCGTGGATCAGGCCCACCAGGAACGCCTGCGGGCACTCGGCTATATTCAATAAATACAATTAGATAGGTTGGTTTTGCTGCCTGCCTGCCATCCCGGGTATCCGCCTGGATCGGCCTTGTGATATTGTGTTTTCAACCCCTCACTGCAGTTGTTGTGTGGCGTTCTCCTGGCCGGGGCTGGATAGATGTCATCTCCACCCGCTTCCGGTCAGGCTGTGCGGGCAAAATGCCGATAAGCATGGGGTGGGAGTAGTACGGCAATATCAAGCTTTCTGGAGGTGACACAGGTGTATCTATACAAACAGAAAAATGAGAGCAGCGGCCCCTGCCGGCCCCACTGTGGGCGGCGGGCCCTTTTGATGGTCCTGGTTCCTGTCCTGCTGGTGCTGTTCGGGGCCCTGCCCGCCATGGCGGAGTACACGGCACCCACCATCACCATCACCGAGCCGGACGGAGTTTCGGACAAGGTCGTGGCGGCGGACAACTACGCTGAAAAGATCCTCCAGGATCCCTGGGACCTGGACCAGGAAACCGACTTCCACTACTTCATCGACGAGTTTCGGGACAGTGGTTTCACCGGCAGCGGCGGTGACTCGGTATGGACCGGCGTCTCGTTGCCCACGGTGGAGACCTGGGATCCGGAGATGACCTCCGACTGCTCCATCATCCTGCTCCACCCTGGTGACGAGAGCGCGTTGAACGTCGGGCGCAAGGGGGTCAACCACCCCATCGATGCCTCGACCTACCGCTACCTCTCGTTCCGGATGTATGTCTCTCGGAACACCAAGAGCCAGCTGGTCTGGTTCAATGACGTGAACCACTGGCCCCCCCGGGACGGCGACATCAGCGCGTCCGAATTTTTTCAGTCCTACGAGGGCTGGCAGATCTACACCGTGGATCTGGCCACTCTGGGCACGCTCAGCGGCCCATCCTGGGGCGGGGAAGTCTACGGCCTGCGCTTCGACCCGGCCAACGAGAAGGACGTGCGGGTCACCATCGACTGGATCCGCCTGCACGCCGCACCGGGCAGCAGCAACGTCAAGACCGTGCGTTGGAACCACACCGACCCCAACGGCCAGGCGGTGGTCAGCCTCTTTGCCAGCCGGGAGAGCCAGCTGGGCCGGGGCCACGGTGCCGTGTACGATGTGGCGGCCCTGGCGGTGGACGCCAGCCCCGGCACCTACAACTACAACGTGGGGCACCTGGCCGGCGAAACGCTCAATCTCTTCGCCCTGATCGGGGAGGAATATGCCCAGGTGGTGCTCAATGATGCCTGGGACATGAGCCAGGCCACCGATGTGGAGGAATATGGAAACGTCACCGGGGCCTCGTTCAGCAACGGAATCTTCAGCTGCACGTCCGCCGGCACCGACCCCTATATCAGGCCGCGCATCGCTGACCGGTATCCGGTGAAGGCCAGCACCTTCCCCATCCTCTCGTTCCGCATGTACCTCAGTGAGGGCAACAACTACGAGGTGCTGTTTCGTCGCGAGGGCAGCACCGCCTGGCACAGCACCGGATTCCAGACCACACAGAGCGGTTGGCAGACCTACACCGTGGACATGCGGCAGGTTTCGGCGTGGACGGGAAACATCACCACCCTGCGCATCGATCCCACTTTTGGCGCGGGGCCGGTGAACATCCGTCTGGACTGGGTGACCCTGAACACGCTCAACTCCAGCGGCGCCGGTGAAGACACCACCGACCTGAGCCTCAGTCCGGGGCCGCTGTCGGTGAACCACGCCCCGACGATCCAGTTCGAGGCCCCCTCCTGGGACACCGGCGCCGACTTTGCCACCACCGTGCTGGGCAACTCCTGGGACATGGCCCAGTCCTCCGATCTGCGGAGCTACACCGGGTTGGCCGGCGTTTCCTTCACACCGTCCAACGGCCTGACCGCCACCACCACCACGTCGGATTCGCAGATGATCTACCGGGATCTCACCGGCCAGGCGGTGGACGCCAACAACTACCACACGCTGAGTTACGACCTGTTCATGGAGGACCCCATCGCCGATCCGGCGGACACCGCCGCCGGCACGCTGCGCTTCGACGTGGCCCGAATCCTGTTCCGCACCAGCCACGATGTGATGGAGACGTGTACCGACGACGTGGTGCTCTATTTTGGCTACCAGGACCACCCCACCATCAGTGGCCTGCGCAGCCAGGACCGCAGCGGCTGGGTCCGCTACCACATCTACCTGCCTGATGCCCAGCTGGAACCGGACAGCGCCGTGTTCGACCACATCCCCTGGGGGGGCAGCGAGGGCTGGTTCCGTCTCGACACGTCGGAATACGGGCAGGGCATCGGCGGCGGACGGAAATACCGCCTGCGCAACGTCAAGCTCACCGCGGACGACGAGTCCTTTGGCGAGTATGTGATCCGCTGGGCCGATCGCGACCCGGACGACAACGCTCGGATCACTTTCTTCTATGACGATGACAACAGCGGGTACGACGGCATCGAGATCAACGAGGCGTCGATCTATGAGGACCTGGATGGCACCGGGGGGAGCTACACCTGGCTCACCGGCGGCATCCCCGAGGGGCTTTACTGGCTTCACGCCCGGATCACCGACACCACCGCCGTGACCAAGGTCTACGCGCCGCGGCCGGTCTATGTCCACTACAGCGAAGTGCCTGACACCGAACCGCCCTACCTGGCGGATCAGCACCCGCCAGCCGGTTCGGTGGGTGCGTCCCCCTACACCCGCATCCTGACCCACGTGCGCGACGACTATTCCGGGCCCGATCCCGACACGTTGATCATGCGAGTGGACGGCGGCATCGTTACTCCGACCGTCTCCGGCGGCGGCCGAGACCTGGTTGTGGATTACGATCCCTCGGGCACACTTTCCTTTGGCCAGTCGGTCACCGTGTGGGTTATCGCCTCGGACCAGGCCGACGACCCGCACCTGATGGACGAGGTCTACAGCTACCAGGTCACATCCTCCCAGGATTCGGACGGCGATGGCTTGCCCGACGAGTGGGAGATATTGAACGGTCTCGACCCGGGGAGCGGTGACGGCGAAGACGGCGCCGATGGCGACGCCGATGGCGACGGCCGGAGCAACCAGGACGAGTACGAGGGGGGAACCGACCCCACGAGTCCGGCGTGTATTCTCGCCTCACCGGGTTCCGGCCCGGACAATCCGCCAAAAGGCCATGGATATTACACCGACGGCACACCGGTGGACTGGCTGCAGTTCACCGCCTACGGGGTGATCGCCTGGGGCCTCAACCTGGTGGGCGGGGACATCGACGGTGACGGCATCGACGAGGTGATCACCGGGCCCGGCCCGGGCGCGGTGTTCGGACCCCATGTACGCGGCTGGAAGATGGTCGATGATACGGTGACCTCCATGCCCCAGGTGAACTTCTTTGCCTACGGCACCCTGAAATACGGGGTGAACGTGGCTTGCGGCGATGTCGATGGCGACGGATCCGATGAGATTATCACCGGCGCCGGTCCCGGTGCGGTGTTCGGCCCCCATGTCCGCGGCTGGAACTACGACGGCTCGGCCGTGAGCGCCATCGGCGCCATCAGTTATTTCGCCTACGGCACGCCCAAGTACGGGGTCAACGTCACCCTTGGTGACATCGACGGCGACGGCTATGATGAGATCATCACCGGCGCCGGCCCGGGTACGGTGTACGGGCCCCACGTCCGCGGCTGGAACTATGACAACTCGGCCATCGCCGCCATTCCCAGCGTCAGTTTCCTGGCCTATTCCACCAACCAGTGGGGGGTCAACGTGGCCTGCGGGGACATCGACGGTGACGGCATCGACGAGATCGTCACCGGTGCCGGACCGGGAACCGTCTTCGGCCCCCACGTCCGCGGCTGGAACGTGGACGGCGGCCAGGCCACACCGATCAGCCAGGTCAGTTTCTTCGCATTCGACACCACCAGGTGGGGGGTCAACGTGGCCTGCGGCGACTTTGACGGCGACGGCGTCGATGAAATCGTGGCCGGCCCGGGCCCGGGTTCCGAGTTCGCCACCGACGTGCGGGCCTTCAACTGGGACGGCAGTGGTGCGGTGAGCCAGATGGAGAGCGCCTACTTCCGAGCCTTTGATCCGTCGGTGACCTACGGGTCCCGGGTGGGGGCGGTGCAGTTGGGCGACTGATCCTTTCGGGAACGTCATTCATGGCGCCGGGGTTTCGCCGATTCAATCGGTGGGATTCCGGCGCCCTTTACTGTACATACCCCAGGGCGCGGAGCTGTCAACCCGCGCATCTCGGTGGCCCGTTTCACTCCCCCCGGGCCTTGTGCTATTATTCGCGCGCTCTGAAAGCCCCACCATCAGGGCATCACGGGGTGTTCCCCATCTATCCGCGGACGGCGGACCAGGTAGCCGAGGCAGATGATCTCCAGATTTCTCCAGTTCTGGGCCAAGGTGGTGTATCGCTACTACCTGGTGGTCCTTGCCCTGGCCCTGATCCTCACCGTGGCCTGTTTCTCTTTTCTCAGCCGCATCGAATTTCGCACCGACGTGATGGCCCTGCTGCCGCCCGATCTGCCGGCGGTACGGCACCTGCTGGAGGCCCGGGACGATTTCGGCGCCGACCTGGCCCTGATGGTGGTCACCAGGACCGACGGCGGCCAGGTGATCGACTACACCGATGTGGTGGAGGACCTGGCCGAGCGGATCGCGGAGAGTGAGCTGGTGGCCGGGGTGGACTACAACCTCCTCGCCGACCTGCCCTACGACGCCATCCTGCGCCACCTGCCGGCACTGATGGAGCCGGGCGACCTGGAGCGGCTGGCCCGCAGGCTCTCCGATCACGCCATTGCCGACCAGGTGGCCAAGGACCGGCTGGCGCTGATCTCCATTCCGGCTCCCATGGTCCAGGAACTGATCCAGCGCGACCCCCTGGACCTCTTCAGCCTGATCCGCGGCCGCTTCACCAGCTGGGGCGGCAGCGAGAAGCTGGCCACCACCGACGGCTACTTCATCAACGGTGACGGCAACTGCCTGCTGGCCCTGGTGCGTCCCACCCAGAGCAGCGACGACGTGGACTACGATGAAGCGTTGATGGCCATGCTCAACACCGCCCGTGACCGGATGCTGGCCGAATATGTGGATGAGGACGAGCTGGAGCCGGGGCTGCTGCAGATACAGTTCACCGGGCCGCACATCATCGCCGCCATCGAGTCCAACCTGATCCGCCGGGAGATGCTCCAGGCGGTGCTGCTCTCCCTGCTGGGCGTGCTGGTTCTCTTTGCCGTGGCCTTCAAGCGGATCGGTTCGTTTCTCTACATCGGCCTGCCGCTGGTGGCCGCCGGCTTCTGGACCATGGGTTTCTGCTACCTCTACACCGGGGCCATCACCCTGCTGGGCGGGGCGGTTCTGGCGATCATGATCGGGCTGGGTGTGGACTTCGCCATCCACATCTTCAGCCGCTTCCTCGATTATCGGGGTGACGGCAAGGATCCCCTGGAAGCGCTGTCCATCGCCATGGGCGAGACCGGGCGCAGTGTCTTCACCGGGGCGGTGACCACGGCCATGGCGTTCTACGCCATGGCGTTTTACGACTTCAAGGGCATCCGTGAATTCGGGGTGATCACCGGCACCGGGGTGCTGCTCTGCATGATCTCCATGTTCACCGTGCTGCCGGCTATGCTCACCTTCCGGGCCAAGATCGTCAAGCGCTACCACCACAAGAAGCTGTTCACCTTCGGCACCGAGCACCTGGCCCGCGCCGTGCAGCGGCACTACCGCCTGGTGCTGGTTCTCTTCGCCCTGATGACCCTCTTTCTCGGCTGGCAGGCGCTGAACCTGGAAGTGGAGGAGGGCTTTGCCGCCACCCGGGCCGAGATCAACCCGGCCTACCGCTTGATGGGCGAGGTGCAGCAGGCCTTTGGCATCAGCTTCCAGCCGATCATCCTCACCCTGGAAGGGGAGGACCTGGCCCGGGTGGAGGCGATGGCGGCCGAGGCCGATCGCCAACTGGAGCCACTGGCCGGGCGGGGGCTGCTGCGCTCCTTCGACTCGATCTTCAGTTACCTGCCCCGTCGTGACATCCAGGAGGTCAACGTGGCCGGGGCGCTGGCCCTCTGTGCGCGGCTCGACCCGGAGCGGGTGGAGCGGGTTTTCCTCGAAGAACTGGAGGCCGGTGATTTCGACACCGCCATGTTCAGCCAGTACGCGGCCACGGTGCGCGCGGCCCTGGAGGACCCGCGGGTGCTGACGGTGAACCAGATCCTGCGCGCCGAGTCGCTCTACCGCTATTTTTTCCGCTACATGGCCTTCAAGGGCGACGGTTCGATCCGGCTGGCCTATTACCTCTACCCGGCCCACCGCCCGGCCGGGGAGGAACTGCTGGGTGAGCTGGAGCGGATGACCGGCCAGTTGTCCGGCCTCGGCGGCAAGGCCCATGTTTCGGGCATCCCCATTCTCACCGACGAGCTGAAGCGGCTGACCCGCAGCGGCTACCGGGTGGTCTCGCTGCTGGCCCTGGGCCTGGTGGTGCTGGTGCTGAGCATCCACTTCCGCCGGCCGGGCCGGGTGGCCCTGGTGCTGGCCCCGCTGGTGCTGGCGGTGATCTGGCTCACCGGGATCATGGCCCTCTTCGACGTGCAGCTGAACATCATGAACGTGGCGGTGACGCCGATGATCCTCGGTATCGGCATCGACTACGCCGTGTACACCATGCACCTCTATTTTCAGAACCCGGGCACGAGCTTGCCGCTGGTCTTCCGCACCAGCGGCAAGGCGCTGGTGCTGAGCACCATCACCACCACCGTCGGTTTCGGCTCGCTGGTCCTGGCCCGGCACCCCGGCCTCTCCACCATGGGCCTGCTGGCCACCGTCGGCGTCTGCCTCTGCCTGCTGGCCACCATCTGCTTCCTGCCCGCGGCCATCACCCTGCGCGAACGAATCCTTGAACGCTGACCGGCCATTTGTTACCCTCCCACCAGTTTATTGTAGTTCGGCCTAAACCTCGGCCGTTGGCTTTCGTATGAACTATCAGAGCGGATTTCAATCAGCCCGGACGGACTATTCATCGCACAACACCCATGGAGCCGGCAGACCAGTGAACATTAAAACAGCAGCAGACGAACGGCCGGCAATGGCCCTGCCGGCCGTGGCTCTTCTCCTTGCCCTGTTCCTCCTCAATACTGCCTGCGAGTCCAGTGGCGGGGGGGTGGTCCCCACCTACCCCGTGGCCCGGGGAGAGTTCAGGATCAGCATCGTGGAGAGCGGGGAACTGAAGGCCGAGAACTCGATCGTCCTCTCCTCCCCCCGGACCCGTTTCGGCACGGTGCAGATCGTCGACCTGGTGGAGGAGGGGAGCCAGGTGGCCGAGGGGGATTTCGTGATCCAGTTCGACACCACCGAACCGCAGAAAAGGATCGACGACAAGCAGGCCGAACTGGAGATCTCCCTCGCCGACCAGCGCAAGATGAAGACCGACCAGGATTCGAGGATGAAAGACCTGGGGCACCAGCTGGTCAACCAGGAAGCCTCCCTGGAGCTCCAGGAACTGCGCCAGGAGAGGATGCGTTTCGAGGCCGAGGCCTCCCGGCGGGAAGTGGAGCTGGAGGTCACCCGGGCCCGGCTGGCCGTGGAACAGGCGCGGGAGAAAATCGATACCCAGAAAATCATCGATTTCGAGGAGCGGCTCAAGCTGGAACTGAAGCTTAAGCAGGTGCGCAACGACCTCAATGCGGCGCTGAAGGACATGGACAAGCTGACGCTCAAGGCGCCGGCCCCCGGCCTGGTGGTCTACCGCCGCAACTGGTCCACCGACGCCAAGGTGCAGGTGGGGGACAACCCCTGGCCAGGCATGCCGCTGGTGGAGCTGCCCGATCTCTCCCGTATCGTGGCTGCGACCCAGATCAACGAGGTGGACGTGAGCAAACTGGAGGATGACCAGGACGTGATCGTCACCCTCGACGCCTTCCCCGAACAGTCATTCACCGGCAGGGTCTCCGACATCGCCACCCTGGCCACGGAGAAGGAGCGGCGGTCATCGGTCAAGGTCTTCCCCGTGGAGGCGGTGCTCGACCAGTCGGACCCGATCATGAAACCGGGGATGACGGTGAAGGTGGAGGTGGTGGTGGAGCGGATCCCGGATGTGATCTACGTGCCGCTGGAGTCGGTGTTCGAGCGCGGTGACGGGATGATCTGCTACGTCAGCACCAACGGGTCCTTTGACGAACGCGCGGTGGTCCTCGGCTCGCGCAACGACAATTTCGTCGTGGTGGAGGAAGGCCTGGAGGAGGGGGAGCGGGTGGCCCTGCGTGATCCCAACCTGCCCCTGGAAGCCATCGGGCTGCCCGACGGCTCGGGGGCCGACGAGCGGGCACCCGCACCGGCAGCGGCGCCGGAAGGCCGCGTGATGATCGTGGGCTGAACATGAAACTGACCGAAAACCTCGCCGTGGGCCTCGGCGGCCTCATCGACCACAAACTGCGCACCCTGCTCACCATGCTGGGCATCATCTTTGGTGTGGCCGCGGTGGTGGCCATGCTCTCCATCGGTGAGGGCGCCCGCCGGGAGGCCCTGAAAAAATACGAGATGCTCGGGGTGAACAACATCATCGTCCGCGAGAAGCCGATGAACCAGGACGAGCTTCAGCGGGTCCGGGCGGCCTTCTCCCGGGGTCTCTCCGTCCGTGACGCCGAGAGCCTCTCCGAAATCGTCCCCTTCGTGGAGGTGGCCGCGCCCCAGCGCGAGATTGAACTGGATGTCAAGTATCTCGACGTGAACACCAGCCGGATGGTGGTGGGCACGGTGATCTCCTACCAGCAGTTGATCAACTACTACGTGGAGAAGGGGTCGTTTTTCAACCGCGCCCAGTATACGCAGCGGGAAAAGGTCTGCGTGCTCGGGGCGGGGGTCAAGCGCAAGCTCTTTCCGCTGGAGAACGCGCTGGACAAGATGATCAAGCTCGGTGACCAGTGGTTCCGGGTCATCGGGGTGATGGAGCGCAAGGGGCAGTATCTGGAGGCCAGCGGTGTGGCGGCCATCCGTGACCTGGACCAGGACATCTACATCCCGCTGAGCACCTCCACCGAGCGGTTGGAGATGGCGGCCACCTCCACGGCACGGATGACCCGTCGCGGGTCGGAAAGCAGTTACGAGCGGACCACACTGAGCAGTGAGATCGACCAGATCACCATCAGGATCGGGCAGAGCGATGACTTGCCCGAAGCGGCCAACCTGATCAAGCGGATCCTGCTCCGCCGGCACCACAACAACATGGACTTCGAGGTGATCGTACCTGAAGCGCTGCTGGCCCAGGAGCAGAAGGAAAAACGGATCTTCGACATCGTCATGGCCTGCATCGCCGGCATCTCGCTGCTGGTGGGCGGCATCGGCATCATGAACATCATGCTGGCCACGGTGCTGGAGCGGACGAGGGAGATCGGGGTGCGCCGGGCCATCGGTGCCACCCGGTCCGATATCCTCGGCCAGTTCGTGGTGGAGGCCTCGCTGCTCAGTTTTATCGGCGGCGCCATCGGCATTCTCGTCGGTTTTGCCATGGCCTTCGCCATCGACCAGGTGGCCAACTTCCGGGCGGTGGTGACCCTGTCGTCGATCGTCGTCGCCTTTGGCGTCTCCACCCTGGTGGGGCTGGTCTTCGGCATCTACCCGGCACGCAAGGCGGCCCAGCTGGACCCCATCGAGGCATTGCGCTACGAGTGACCGTACAGAGGAGGGGTGATGAAGAGAATGGACCTGCACGCGATCGTTCCGCTGCGGCCGCTCCTGCTCACGGTGGTGCTGGCCGGAATTCTGTTTTTCACCCCAGGGCCGGCGGCTGTGGGCCAGGAGTCGTTGCCCACCGTGGCGGCCGGCCGCCTGCTAACCCTCGAAGAGAGTGTGGCCATGGCCCTGGAGCGAAATTTCGGTATCCGCCAGCAGCGGCGCAGCCACCTCTCCGCGGTGGAGGACCTGAGCTACGCCCGGGCCGAGCGTTTCTACCCCCGGGCCTGGTCCGAGTTTCTGCTCCCCTCCTACAGCAAGGATACCATCAGCCAGTTTGACCTGGACACCGGAATCGAGGTCTTTGTCCCCAGCGACACCACCACCTACGACGGGGCGGTTTACGTGGCTTTGCCGGTATTCACCGGCGGCTACTTTCAGGTCAGTTACGATGCGTTCCGCCTTGACCAGACCAGCGGTGACAATGAGGTCCACACCTGGTCCAGCACATCCCGCCTCTCCTTCATCCAGCCCTTCCTCGGCGACAACGAGGGCAAACTGGCCGAAACCCGCGCCGAAACCGGCCTGCTCATCGCCGAGGAGGCGTTGCGGCGGCAGGTGACCGGATTGACCTTTAACGTTGCTGCCGCGTATTACGGGTTGGTGCGCGCGATCAAGCGGGAGGAGATCGGCCGCGACCGGGTGAAGCAGGCCCGGGCGAGCTACGAGATCGCCGCCAACAAGTACACCGCCGGGCTGATCCCCGAGGTGGAGGCGATGCAGCTGGAGGTGGAGGTGGCCCGGGCCGAGGCCGACCAGGCGAGCATCAAGGCCACCCGCCGGGGAAACGAAGACCAGTTCCGCGACATCCTCGGTCTGGGGCTGGATGAAAATGTGAGCGTGGTCACCGAGGTGCCGGACGTGGCGGAAGAAATCGACCTCCAGGAGGCAGTGCAGCGGGCGCTGGTCACCCGCAGCGACATCCGGGAGCAGGAACTGCAGATCCAGCTGTCCAACCTCGACCTGCGCAGCGTGCGGCGGGAGAATAACCTCCAGGGCAATATCAGCATGTACTACGGCTACGACGGCAAGGAGGAGAGTTACTCCGACACGCTGGACAACTGGAATTCCAACCAGGGGCTGACCTTCAACCTCAGCCTGCCGCTCTTCGATTCGGGGCGCAACAAATCCCGGGTCACTCAGCAGCGGCTCTCCCTGGAGAGCCTTGAACTGGGGCTGACCGACCTGCGGCGCCGGGTGGAACTGGAGGTACGCGAGGCTGTTCGGGCGGTTGAGGAGGCGAAAATCCGGCTGGACATCCTCACCTCCACCCTGCGGGTGGCCGAGCGGACCTACGAGATCAACCTCCAGCGCTTCGAGGTTGGAATGCTGACCAGCCAGGAACTGTTTCAGGAGGAGGTGCGGCTCAACGAGACCCGGCTGGAGCACCTCAATGCCGTCATCGACCTCAACCTGGCCTGGGCTCGCTATGAACGCGTGGTCAACCAGTAATTAGTTTCGCTCTCCTGGCGGCAATGCTTAATCCCCCGGGGCCGATGTGCCGTAGAGTAGGGTAGAGAGCCGCCGCTTACCGGCCGCTCGCAACCGGCCGGGTCGACGATCCCCCGGGAGAGGTGCGTGATGGTGGAGGAACCGAAAAATATGATCGATCGTCGGGCACCGGACCATCCCCTGGACCAGCCGCCGGACCCCACGGACGAGGAAGCCCGCGCTGCCTACCTGCGCCGTCTGCGCAACGAGATCGAAGAAGGCCTGTACAAGGTCCCCGCCGAGTGGATCGCCGAAAAGATCATCGAATCCGAGATGGAAAAGTAACCTGCCGATTGCCACCCGGACTGTCCGCTCCGTGTCATTGCGAGGAGACGACCTTGGTCGTCGACGAAGCAATCTCATTGGCATCAGTACCGTTGCCAGAGAGATCGCCGCGTTGCAGGCTTCGCCTGCTCCTCGCGATGACAGGAGGGCGGCAATCCGGGAAAGGGAGGTCAGCTGTTGTTGACCTTGCGGCCGGACTCGTCGAAGCGGTGGAATTCCATGGTGTAGGAGCCGCGGCCCTGGGTCAGGGAGCGGAAGGCGGTGGAGTAGTTGAAGAGGTCGGAGAGCGGGGCGTAGGCTTCTACCAGTTTGAGCTGCCGGTCGCCGATCTGGGCATCGTCGTCCCCCTGGGCCATCCCCTCGATCTTGCCCCCCCGGGCCATCAGGTCGCGGATCACCTCGCCGGTGGCGTCCTCGGGCACCTCGAGGCTGATCCGCATCACCGGCTCAAGGAGCAGCGGCGCCGCCGCGCGGAAGGCGGCATCCAGGGCCTGACCGGCCGCCACCTTGAAGGCCAGTTCGGAGGCGTCGTTTTCCTTCAACTCGCCGCCGGTCAGGGTGGCCTCGATGTCGGTCATGGGGTAGCCCATGATATGGCCGCTCTGTGCGGAATCGCGCATTCCCTCCAGCGCTGCCTCGACATAGGCTTCGGGGATTTCTTCGACGGGGGCCCGGTTCACCGCCTTGAACCCGCCGGAACGTTCCAGCGGGGCCAGGCTGACCCGCACCCGGGCATGGTGCTGCTTGCCGGCGATCTCCTTGTCGAACTCGCCCCAGCCCTCGGCCGGTGCGGAGATCGTCTCGCGGTAGACCACCTGCGGCTTGCCGGTTTTCACCTCGACGTTGAACAACTGCTTCAGGCGGTCGACGATGATCTCCAGGTGCAGTTCGCCCATCCCCGAGATCACGTTCTGACCCGTCTCCTCCTCCAGCTTGAAGATAAAGGTCGGGTCGTCGGCGGTGAGTTTCTTCAGTGCTTCCTGCAGCCGGTCGAGGTCACCCACCGTCCGTGGCTCGATGGCCATGGAGATCACCGGCACCGGGCGGTCGATCCGCTCCAGCTGAAGAGGGTGGTCGGGGTGGCAGAGGGTGTCGCCGGTGCTGCAGAGTTTGAGCCCGGCCACGGTGACGATGTCACCGGCCCGCATGGAGTCCTGCCGTTCGCGGCGGTCGGCGTGCATGCGGAAGATGCGGGCCACCCGCTCCCTGGCATCGTT
This sequence comes from uncultured bacterium, assembly GCA_965531145.1. GTDB lineage: Bacteria > Acidobacteriota > JAQAZP01 > JAQAZP01 > JAQAZP01 > JAQAZP01. The sequence goes on from CBESOE010000043.1 coordinate 17,267, forward strand.
GGTGGCGTTGATCGTGATCGCGCCCTTCTCGATGCTGCCGGAGTAGACCCTGAGGTAGGTCAGCCGGGTTTCCGGGGTGCTGACAACCTTGAAGACCAGGGCACAGAAGGGCTCGGAGAACTCCGGGGCCCGCTGTTCCTTATCGCCGGTCAGGGGATTGATCCCCTCCACCGGCGGCAGGTCCGGCGGCGCGGGGAGGTAGTCCACCACCGCGTCCAGCAGCGGCTGGATACAGCGGTTGCGCAGGGCCGAGCCGCAGAGCACCGGCACCAGCTTCCCGGAGAGGGTGCCGCTGCGCAGGGCGGCGACAATCTCCTTCTCCCCCAGTTCCTCGCCGGCGAGATATTTTTCCATCAGGCTGTCGTCGATGTCGCACACCGCCTCCAGCAGCGTCTCCCGGGCGGCCCGGCAGCTTTCCTCCATCTCGGCGGGGATGTCTGATTCGCGGTAGCTGGCGCCCAGCTCATCGGTGTCGTAGACCAGGGCTTTGCCGCGCACCAGGTCCACCGCGCCGATAAAATCGCCCTCCTCTCCCACCGGCAGCTGTAGCGGCACCGCGTTGGCCCCCAGTCCGCGGCGGATCGAACTCACCGCCCGATCGAAACTGGCCCCGATGCGGTCCATCTTGTTGATGAAGGCTATCCTCGGGACACCGTAGCGGGTGGCCTGGCGCCAGACCGTCTCCGACTGCGGCTGAACCCCGGCCACACCGCAGAAGACCACCACCGCACCGCCCAGCACCCGCAGGGAGCGTTCCACCTCGATGGTGAAGTCCACGTGGCCCGGCGTGTCGATGATGTTCACCTGGTGATCTTTCCAGGAGACGGTGGTGGCGGCCGAGGTGATGGTGATCCCCTTGGCCTGCTCCTGGGGCATGTAGTCCATCACCGCGGCCCCGTCGTGGACCTCGCCCATCTTGTGCGTCACCCCGGCGTAGTAGAGCACGCGCTCGGTGACCGTGGTCTTCCCGGCGTCGATGTGCGCAATGATCCCCACGTTGCGCAGGCGGTTCAGAATTTTTCCGGGTTTTGAGGCCATCGTGTGAACCACTTCGATGAGTCTGGGCCAAACCGATGGAGCAGACCGATTCGGGAGGGAATTACCGAAAGGGAGTCAACGGCGGCGCAGCAGCAGGAGGAATCATACCGGATCGGCACTGGCCAAATCAACGAACCGGGACCGGGTTACCGCATGCTGCGTATTTGTTTTATCATGGGGCATGACCACCGCGCAGCGATCATTCTGGGATGGGCGGGCCGCCGAGCGGACCCGCTTCACGGCCCCGGGGCCGGGACCCTCGTTCTATGACCTCGTTCCCCCGGGCTGCCGCCTGCTGGACCTCGGCTGTGGTTATGGCCGAACCCTGGCCGAGCTATCCCGCCGGGGTTACGGGCGGCTCACCGGAATCGACTTCTCTCCAACCATGCTTCACCGGGCCGGTAAGGAAACCAATCGCGCCGATCTGGCCGCGGCGTCGGCCGGGGCGTTGCCTTTTGCCGACGGTGTTTTCGACGCGGTGCTGGCCGTGGCCCTCTTTACCTGCATCCCTGATCTGGGGGCCCAGTGCCGGGCCGCCGAAGAGGTCCACCGGGTACTCCGTCCCGGAGGGGTTTTCTGTGCCAGCTTTTTTCTGCTCAACCGCGACGGCCGCAACCGCCGGCGTTACCATCAGCTGGCCAGTCCCGGAAGCCCGGACTGGGGCCTCTTCCGGCTGGAGCCGGGCGGGTTGCTGCGTCACCACGCCATGGGGCGCCTGCGGTGGCTGTTTCGCCGTTTCCGCTGGCTGCAGGCCGAGGAACAGCGCTTCGACACCATGGGCGGGCACCATTCCCGGGGGCTGATGTTGCTGGCCTGCAAGGAGGAAGGGCGATGAACTTCGGTGGAACCAGGGGCCTGGTGGATCTGCACCTCCACTCCACCTTTTCCCCTGACGCCAGGGTCACCATGGAGCAGCACTGCCATACCGCCGTCGGATTGGGGCTCCGGCGCATCGGCTTCAGCGAGCACCTGGAACTGGACCCCGCGGACAGCGGATACGGCTACTTCAATTATCCGGCCTACCTGGCCGAGATCAGGCGCTGCCGGTCGCTGTTCCAGGGGCGGCTGGAGATCACCGCCGGGGTGGAGGTGACCTGGCTCCCGGAACTGGAGGACGAGATCAGCTCGACGCTGGCGGCGATGCCGGACCTGGACCACGTGATCGGGTCGGTGCACCTGGTGGACGGGGGGAACATGACCGATCCCCGGGAAGTGGGCGACTTCTTCCGCCTGCGCACGGCCGAGCAGGTCTACGGCCCCTATTTCGAGCTGCTGGGCCAGGCGGCCGCTTCCGGACTCTTCGACATCCTCGGCCACTTCGACGTGGCCAAGAAATTCGGCGTGAACGAGTACGGCCCCTTTGAATTCGGCCAGTGGGCCCACCTGGCTGAGCCGGTGCTGCGGCTGGCGGCGGATGCCGGCCTGGTGCTGGAGATCAATGCCTCGGGGTTGCGCCAGTATCCCAACGAGACCTATCCCACCGCCGAGGCCCTGGACCGCTTCCGCCAGCTGGGCGGGGTGGGGGTGACCCTCGGCTCGGACGGCCATGTGCGCCGTCACGGCTGCTGGGGACTGGAGATGGCCGCGGCAACGGCGGCCGCCGCCGGGTGGAGCGAGCTGGCGGTCTTCCTCAATCGGAAGCTAAGCTTTTTCCCGCTGCCGTAAAAATGGGGACAGTTACCTGTTTCAAGGTGACAGACGCCCGTCTCTGTAAATGATGTCGTGAAAGAGGTTCTAGCGCCAGGTGACGGTCACCTTGAAACAGGTAACTGTCCCCATCTTACCGGTCCAGGCCCCGGGCTTCGGGGGCGGGGAAGTGGTCGCGGATCTTCTTGATCCGGTTCTTGCCGGCCACCAGGACGATGCGGGGCTGGCGGGTGAGCACTTCCTTCTCCTCCAGCCAGGTGTAGGAGGCGATGATCACCAGGTCGCCGGGGCCGGCCAGGTGGGCAGCGGCGCCGTTGATACAGACCGTGCCGGACCCGCGCCGGCCGCTGATGACATAGGTCTCGAACCGCGAGCCGTTGGTGATGTTGTAGACCGAAATCCCCTCGAACTCCCGCAGGTCGGCGGCGTCCATCAGCTCCTGGTCCAGGGTCAGGCTGCCCTCGTAGTCGAGGTCGGCCTCGGTGACCGTGGCCCGGTGCACTTTTGATTTGAGCATCAACCGAAGCATGTTCTATTCCTCGCCGGTTTCCGGAAATTCTCCGGCGTCCACGATTGCATTGTCGATCAGCCGTGTGCTGCCGAGGGTGATGGCGGCGGCCACCAGCACGGTTCCCCGCAGGTCGCGCAGCTCATCCAGCGTCTCCCAGCCGACGGTGGAGATGTAGTCGATCTCCAGTTGATCGTCAGGAGCGAGGAGCTCCTTCATCCGGGCCACCACGACATCCGAGTCGTGCTCCCCACCCTCGATCATCTCTGCCGCTGTGAAAATGCTCTGGGAGAGACAGAGCGAACGCTGACGCTCTTCAGCCGAGAGATAGCGGTTGCGCGAACTGAGCGCCAGGCCGTCGGCCTCGCGAACGATGGGCATGGGCCGGATCTCAACATTCATATTCAGGTCGCGGGTGATGGTCTCCACAACTTTCACCTGCTGGGCGTCCTTGAGCCCGAAATAGGCACGGTGGGGCCGGATGATGTTGAGCAGTTTGGTCACCACCGTGGCCACGCCGTCGAAGTGCCCCGGGCGGCTGGCGCCGCAGAGATTCTCGGTGATCTTCTTCACCCGCACGCTGGTGTGGAACTGCGGCGGATAGATCTCCTCCGGTTGGGGGTTGAAGAGCAGGTCCACCCCCTCACGCTGCAGCAGTCTGCTGTCCTGCTCAGAATCGCGGGGGTAGTTCTCGAAATCCTCCTCCGGACCGAACTGGGTGGGGTTGACGAAGACGCTGGCCACCGAGATGTCATTCTCCTCGCGGGAGGCCCGCACCAGGCTGAGGTGCCCCTGGTGCAGTGATCCCATGGTGGGGGTGAAGCCCACCGATTTCCCGCCGTCGGGGTTCAGCTCCTGGAGGGCCGCCCGGGCCTCGTCAATGGTCGTCGCTGTGATCATTCGTCTTCCTGCCCGAAGCTGTATCTCTGTTCCAGCTTCTCCCGGGTCTTTGTGCTGGCGTGGTACGACTCGGACTTCGAGGGGAAAGACCCTTCACGCACGTCTTCGATGTAGCGGTTCACCGCCGCCGTAATTTTACCATGAAGGTCTTCGTAGCGACGCACGAACTTGGGCACGTACGATTCGTAGAGACCGAGCATGTCATGAAAGACCAGCACCTGGCCGTCGCAGGCCGGGCCGGCGCCAATACCGATGGTGGGGATGTTCACCTCGGCGGTGATGATGGCCGCCAGCTCGTCGGGAATCCCCTCCAGCACCATGGAGAAGGCGCCGGCCTCCTCAACTGCCCGGGCATCCTTGATCAGTTCCTCGGCCGCCCGGGCGGTTTTGCCCTGGACCTTGAACCCGCCCAGGGTATTCACCGACTGCGGGGTGAGGCCGATGTGCCCCATCACCGGGATCTCGCAGTCCAGCAGGGCCTTGATCAGGTCGCAGCGCTTGCGGCCGCCCTCCAGCTTCACCGCGTCGGCGCCCGCCTCCTTGATGAACCGGCCGGCATTGGCCAGGCTCTCCCGGCGGCTGATGTGGTAGGAGAGGTAGGGCATGTCCCCCACCACCAGGGCCCGCTTGCGTCCGCGGCAGACCGCCCTGGTGTGGTGCAGCATCTCGTCCATGGTCACCGAGAGGGTGTTCTCGTGACCCAGCACCACCATGGCCAGGGAGTCGCCCACCAGCAGGATGTCCACGCCCACGGCGTCCAGCACCCGGGCGGAGGGGTAGTCATAGGCGGTGAGCATGACGATCTTCTCGCCTTCCGCCTTCGATTTTCGCAGTTGAGGAGTTGTGACCCGTTGGGCCGTCTTGGGGTCGGTCATCGTCGCTCCTTTTTCTCCCCTCCCGGGCCGCTGGGGCCCATTGCGGGTAGAGGGAATCGGGGATCGAATCGATCCAGTCTCTAAGCTGTGCGGTCGGGGCGCCCGGACCCCGCTGCCGTCCCGGTCAGTCGTCTGATCCAAGCGGCAGGAAAAGCCGGGTGCCTTCGGTCAACGTCTCGATCTGAAGGATCAGGTCGAGCAGTTTACTGCGGTCCTCCACGAAGTTCACGCCGTCGGTCTGAACCGTCAGCAGCGGTGCTTCGGAGTAGTGGGAAAAAAAATAACTGTATGCCCGATTCAGCTCGAGGATGTACTCGTCGCTGATGTCACTCTCGTAGATCCGGTTCCGTTTTTCGATGCGCCGGCGCAGCGTCTCGTCCGATGCCTGGAGATAGATCACCAGCTCGGGCACCGGCACGCTCTGGGCCAGCATGTTGTACAGCTTCTCGTAGAGCGCCAGCTCGCTGTCATCCAGACTGAGGTAGGCGAAGATCTTGTCCTTCTCGAACAGATAGTCGCAGACCAGCATCTGCTGGAAGAGATCAGTCTGGTTCAGTTCGGTCTGCTGCCGGTGGCGGCTGAGCAGAAAGAACAACTGGGCCTGAAACGCGGCGCCCCTCTTGTCCTCGTAGTAATCCTTCAGAAACGGATTGTCCGATTCATCGAGCACCACCCGGGCGTCCAACTCGGCGGCGAGCAGGTTGACCAGGGTGGTTTTACCCGATCCGATACACCCCTCAATGGCGATGTAGCGGTGCTGGATATTGTGCTTAACCATTCATTATCAATAGATTGAACGATTTCCAAAAAGTAAAGTATACCGTTTTTTGGGCTTGATTTCAAGGAAGGGATTGTTCACCGTCACGAAATCCGCAAGATCAGGGCCATGTCATCACAGGTGTCCAGCAGGTGGGAGACCGTGTGACCCAGTTGCGGGTGCTTGAGGTCCGGGGCCAGTTCAGCGAGCGGGGCGAGGACAAAGCGGCGGCAGTGCATGGTGGGGTGGGGGACGGTGAGCCGGGCGTCCTCGATCAGCTGGTCGCCGAAGAGCAGGATGTCCACGTCGGCGGTGCGGGCCCGGGTGGTGGTGAGCCGTTTGCGGCCCATGGCCACCTCCACGTCGAGACAGCGGTCCAGCAGTTCGAAGGGGCCGAGAGTGGTGGCGATCTCCACCGCCGAGTTGACGAACCACTCCGGCCCGGCGCCGTCCACCGGTTCGGTGAGCCAGAGCCCGGAGGAGCGGGTGACCCGCAGGCCGGGCCCCTCCAGCAGCCGCGCCGCTTCCAGCACGTGCCGTGACTTGTTGCCCAGGTTCGAGCCGAGGCTGATGAAGCCGGTTGTTTCCGTCATCATCCTGTCTCCGGGGGCGGGTAAGGGGGCAGCAGTGCCGACCCCCGTTCCGGGACCTCTTTCCCCACCACGAAGTGGTAGAGACTTTGCGGTCCATCGTCCTTGTCTCCGCCCAGCAGTTTGTGCACCCCGTCGTCAAAGTAGCAGCCAATACCGCACCCCCTGAGGCCGGCGGCCTCCGCCTCGAGGTAGAGTACCTGGCCGATCATCCCCGCTTCCTGGTAGAGCCGGCGGTAGACCGGGGTACCGAAACGCTCCAGGGCTGTTTTCAAAGGGGCGGTCATGCCGAGGCTGAACAGGGCGTCTCCGGCCATCTCCTGGCCGCAGCAGAGGCCCTCGGACAGGTCGGTGAGGTCACCGCTGAGGTTCAGGTAGAGCGGCAGCCAGCCGGGGCAGCCGGCCGGTTTTCGCCAGACGAACTCAGGGTTCAGCTCCCGGGCCAGTTCCTTCCTGCCGCCCGGTCGGCGGACCAGGGTGTAGAGGCCCGGGTCGAGGCCTTCCACCCGGTGCAGGGTCAGGTGCAGGTTCACCAGCGGACCGGAACCCAGGGCGTCCCAGGGGCTGGTGAACCGTGCAGGCAGCAGGCGGCCCAGCATGCCATAGAGCGTACCGGCATCCATCTTTCCTGCGCGGTCCAACCCGGTGGCGCTGCGACGATGGCGGATCAGCTCCAGGGCCGGAACGTTGTCCTCCTCCCCTGAGTCTGCCCCTGTCTCCAATTCCACAACAGCAGGACCGGCATTCGTTCCGTCATCCACCCGGCAAGCCTGCTCCACCGTAGCGATGGCCGGCCAGTCCCGGTGCCGCCCCTCCGCCGGGCAGACCACTTCGCCTTTCCAGTTCCCCGCGGCCACCTTTTCAATAGCGCTTTGGGGCAGGGATTGCGGAAGCAGGTGATGCTCCTTGCCCCCGGGGAACACCGCGGCCAGCAGCTCGGGAGTCTCACGTTCGTGGGGCGGGAGGGTTTCCTGACGGTGGAGTCCGAAGAGGGCCTCCACCTGCGGGTGGGGCACATCGAGCATTCGCAGGCGCCAGCCCAGGGTGGCGGCGGCGAAGCGCAGGGCGGCCAGGGCGTGTCCGGCATCCAGCCGGCAGTAGCGCCAGGCCCGTTCACCGTATTTCCAGCTGCAGCGCCAGTGGATGGCGGTGAGTCCGAGGAGGAACGCGCTGTCGGGCAGTCCGGCGGTCAGTTCCTGCCAGAGGCCTATGTCCAGGCTCTGGAGCCGTTCCAGGGCGTGTTCCCGCGGTGAGTAGTGGCAGATCGACGGTTTATCATCCAGCCCGGTGACCTCGGGGAGTGCCAGGTAGGCCTCAAGGGGCTGCAGGTTGCCACTGGAGGGATTGACCCGCAGGGCCCAGCAGGCCCCGGAGCGGCTCTTCCAGGCTGAAATGGCCAGGGAGTGATAGAAAAAGCTGGATATACGTGCCGGATCCAGCGGCTGGGGAGAGCCATGCGGGCCATACAGGGTATGATATGGTGGTCCCGGTGTCGTGGTGGGCGGATCCAGGGGGATGACCGGCGCCTTCTGGTGGCGGCGGAACTCCTCCGGCTGGCTGGCCCAGTCCATCCGCCCCGGGCTGGGGGCAAAGGCGTGGAAGTGGTGCTTGGTCCGTTGGTGATACCAGCGGACGATCTCTTCCCGGCTGCCGTTCTGCGGTGGGGGCGGGGGCCCGTTCCTGCTGTTCATGGCCATTCGGTGATTCCATGGCAACGGCCGGCTTCACCGGCCACGGGGATTACAATTCTCCCAGACGAGAAAAGGGTACCATCGGGACCCGATCAATGCAATTTTGGTTTGACAGATCAGGGGCCGTATGGTAAAAGAATCCCCTTTCGGCAACACGTTGGCCGTGCAAGAAGGTGAATTGGAGAAAACGATGTACGCCATTATCAATTCCGGCGGCAAGCAGTTCCGGGTGGAGGAAGGCGAAACCCTCCGTCTGGAAAAGCTGGATGCCCAGCCCGGAGACAAGATCGAGCTGGACCAGGTCCTCTTTGTCAAGACCGAGGACGGAGTGAAGGTGGGTGCCCCCCTGGTGGAGAACGCCATGGTCACCGCCACCATTCTCGCCGAAGGCAAGGGACGCAAGGTCATTATCTTCAAGAAGAAGCGCAGAAAGCAGTACCGCCGCAAGACCGGGCATCGTCAGCTGTACACCGAGGTGCTGGTCGATTCGATTACGGTCTGATTGCGCTGCGGCTGTGTGGCGGCGCCGGCAGGCTGCCGGCGGGGCGCCAGGAGAATCTCATGGCTCACAAAAAGGCGGGAGGAAGCTCCCGAAACGGCAGGGACAGTAATGCCCAGCGTCTGGGCGTCAAGCGCTTCGCGGGTCAGACCGTGAGCGGTGGCTCGATCCTGGTCCGCCAGCGGGGCACCAGGTTCAAACCCGGAAAGAATGTGGGTAAGGGCAAGGACGATACGCTGTTTGCCAAAATCGGCGGCGTGGTCAAGTTCGAGGACAAGGGCCGGCAGGGCCGTTTCATCAGTGTCTATCCCCAGTCCGCCTGAACCGGTTTCGGGCGGCCCGGCCGCCCATCCGCCATCCCTCCAGGCCAGCAGCGGCCGTCTGTCTCCCTCCCCGCTACCAGTACAATGTTCATCGATCAAGCAAGAATTGTGGTCAGGGCCGGTCGGGGCGGGAATGGCTGTATCAGTTTTCGTCGTGAGAAATTTGTTCCGTTCGGCGGACCAAATGGCGGCGACGGCGGACGTGGCGGCAACGTGAGCCTGCGCAGTGAACGGGCGCTGAATACACTGAGCCTTTTCCGTCACAAGAAGCACTTCCTGGCCGAACGGGGCCAGCACGGACAGGGGAGCGACAAAACCGGCCGGAGCGGTGCCCACGAGGTGGTCAGGGTTCCGGTGGGTACCTTGGTCTACCTGGACCCGGAGCGAACCGAACTGCTCTGCGACCTGGACCGCGACAGCCTGGAGGTGGCGGTGGCCGGTGGCGGGCGCGGCGGGCGGGGCAACGCCCGCTTCGCCACCTCCACCAACCAGGCGCCCCGTCGGGCCGATGATGGAGAGGACGGTGAGGAAAAGGTTTTATACCTGGACCTCAAACTGCTGGCCGACGTAGGTATTATTGGCCTGCCCAATGCCGGGAAATCGACACTGATTTCCCGCATTTCCCAGGCCCGGCCCAAGATTGCCGACTATCCCTTCACCACGCTGATCCCCAACCTCGGGGTGGTGGAGTTGAGCGGGTTTCGCAGTTTCGTGGCCGCTGACATCCCGGGGCTGATCGAAGGGGCGCACCAGGGAACCGGTCTTGGTGACCGTTTCCTCAAGCATGTGGAGCGGACACGGATCCTGGTCCACCTGGTGGATGTGTCTCAGCCCGGGGAAGATGGATCGGCGGTGGATGACCTGAAGACGATCAACCGCGAGCTGGAACGGTACGATCCCCGGCTGGCGGCCAAGCCGCAGATCGTGGCGGCGAGCAAGATCGACGCCCTGGGTGACCAGGACCGGCTGGAAGATCTGGAGGCCCACTGCCGGGAAACCGGGCAGGTGATGCTGGCCATTTCCAGTGTCAGCGGCAAGGGGCTGGATGATCTGCTCAACCGGATCTCGGACTTGCTGTTCAACGGTGAGCGGCGCTGAACGCGAAGAGCGGGAGGACCATGGGGAAGGTCGGGTTGTTTGGCGGGACATTTGATCCCATACACCGTGGCCATCTGGAGATGGCCGGCCGGGCCCGCACTGTTTTTGGCCTGGACCGGATCTGGTTCATCCCGGCTCGCATCCCGCCGCACAAGGATGCGTCAGGGGTCAGCGATCCGTATCACCGGTACGCCATGGTGGCGCTGGCCACCCAGGATAATCGGTGGTTCGTCCCCTCGGCCCTGGAACTGCGGTCCGAGGGGACGTCCTATACCATCCGGACGGTGAGCAGGGTCCGGGAGCTGCTGGGGCCTGGGGTTGAGATATACTTTCTGATGGGCATGGATTCCTGGCGGGAGATCGAGACCTGGAAGGATTATCGCCGGTTGCTGGACAGCTGCAGCATTATTTTGCTGCCGCGGGGCGGCAGCGAAGGGCCGGCAGTGTCCGGACCTGATGTTATCGATGTCCGCGACACCGGTGGGGATGATCCACTCGACCTGCCCCAGGGGCCGGCCGTGTTCAGCTTGCTCACCGGGGAGGTGGAGGTGTCCTCCACCACAGTCCGGGAGAAGGCCGCCCGCGGCGAGTCGCTCTCCGGGTTCGTCCCGGAAAGCGTTGAACGATATATGGAGAAACACAGTCTGTATGGAATGACCGGCGCCGCTCTCTGAGTCCGCGGAACGGTCGAGCGAGGTAATGTGCTCGAAAAGAAAATGATAGCCGCCGAGGAGGTAAACAAACACCTCCAGTCCGCTTCCCTGGCGGCCGAGGAGAAATTAGCCGGTAAGGTGACGGTGCTCGACTTGCGGGGGCTGGCATCGTTCACCGACTACTTTCTCATCTGCCACGGCCGGTCGAAGCGGCAGGTCCAGGCCATCGCCGACCAGGTGATGGATAGTTTGAGAGATGAGAAACAACGCCCCTTGAGCGTGGAAGGATACCGGTTGGCGGAGTGGATCCTCATCGATTACGGTGATTTTGTGGTCCACGTCTTTTCCGAGAGCCGGCGTGAATTTTATGGTCTTGAACGGCTGTGGAGTGATGCACCTGTGATCTTCCGGTCGATCGTGGGAAAAGCCCGGGAGGAAGCCTCCTGACATTGATCCGGATGATGTTTCCCGGAGGCAACCGAGACCGGTGGCCACCGGGAGGTGGGGGAGAAACAGACATGCCAGCGAAAAAGAAAGCAGCGAAAAAGGCCGCACCGAAGAAAGCGGCGGCGAAGAAAAAGGTCGTAAAGAAGGCGGCGCCGAAGAAGGCTGCGGCGAAGAAGAAGGCGGTGAAGAAGAAAGCCGTCAAGAAAGCTGCGCCGAAGAAGGCCGC
>CBESOE010000044.1:0-27741 GCA_965531145.1 uncultured bacterium
AGATCTGCACCGGTGACGAAGACTACTACGCCTTCACCGCCCCCGAGGGTTCCGACATCCAGGTGGACATCGCCTTCACCCACTCCAGCGGAAATCTGAGCCTCTTCCTCTACAACTCGGCCCAGGGCCAGATCGACAGTTCCACCAGCACCACCAACAACGAGAGCGTATCGGCCAGCGGCGTCTCCGCCGGCACTTACTACGCCCGCGTGTTCGGGGTCTCCGGCGCGGAGAACACCTACAACCTGACGCTGACCCTCACCTCGTCGGCCGACACCATGCACACCATCATCGACTGTGTCCCGGAAAGCGGCACCCTGCCCTACGCGGTGCAGCTGTGGCCCCAGCTCTGCAACGACAACTGGTTCACCCGCCGGCTGCACGCCAAGCTGAACGTGACCCTGGCCAGCGGCACCACCTATTCCAACTGGCGGGCCGGCGCCACCAACGTGAGCCCCGGCTCCTGCTACAACACGCCGTTCGGGGTCAACCTGCCGAACCTGGAATCGCTGCACGGGGTGAACACCTTCACCATCATCGGCACCGACATCACGGCGCCGCCGTTCAACCAGCCGCCCTATTCCCCGTCTGGTGACACGGACAGCGACTTCTGTACCACCACTGGCAACTAGTCTGCTACGGGCCTCTCCCCCTTCCCGGGGGGGAGAGGCCCTTTTCATGTACTGCCATCACGGGTCCTGTTGACAGTACCCCCCGTACCTCCTATAGTCGCTACGATTTGAAAATGAACAACATCCGGTTGCCGGCCACCGCCCATCTCCTGATCGGACCGGCAGGTCCGGCCCGCGAAGAGCGAAAACAAGATTGAGCAAACCAACGTTTGAAGAGATGGGCCTCAGCCCGGCCATCCTCGAGGCACTGACCCGGATGGGCTACACCGCACCCACCGACGTACAGGCCGAAGCGATCCCCCTGGCCATGTCAGGCCGCGACCTGATGATCCAGTCGCGCACCGGCACCGGTAAAACCGCCGCCTACGCGATCCCCGCTTCGATGCGGCTGGACACCAGCCTGAAAAAGGTCCAGTTCCTCGCTCTCACTCCCACCCGCGAACTGGCCCTGCAGTTCGCCGGCGACCTGGCCCAGATCAACGCCTGCACCGGCGTGCTGGTGACCTGTATTTACGGCGGCGCTTCATACAGCAAGCAGATGAGGGACCTGGAAGCCGGGGCGCTGATGGTGGCCGGCACCCCCGGCCGGGTCCTGGATCACCTGCGGCGCCGCACCCTCGATCTCAGTGCGCTGAAAGTACTGGTGCTGGACGAAGCGGACCGCATGCTGGACATGGGTTTCTACGAGGAGATCTCCTCGATCATCGAACGGTGTCCCAAGGATCGGCAGACCCTGCTCGGATCGGCCACCTTCCCCGCCTCGATCGTCCGCATGGGCCAGTCCTACCAGAAGGACCCGCACAAGATCATGCTCTCCGACGACTCGATCTATGTCAAGGAGGTGGAGCACCGCTACTACATCACCCAGCAGATGGAGAAGGACCGCGACCTCTACCGCCTGATCGAAATCGAGCGGCCCACATCGTCGATCATCTTCTGCAACACCAAGGACGACGTGCGCATGGTCTTCAACACGCTCAGGCGCCGGGGCCTCAGGGTGGCCATGCTCACCGGCGACCTGGCCCAGGAACGGCGGGAGAAGATCATGTCCAACTTCCGCCAGAAGCGGGTCAAGCACCTGGTGACCACCGACGTGGCCTCCCGGGGCATCGACGTGGATGACGTCTCCCACGTCTTCCTCTACTCCGCCCCCTCCACCCCGGAGGACTATATCCACCGGGCCGGCCGCACCGGCCGAATGGGCAAGTCCGGCGTAGCCATCTCCTTCGTCTCCGCCATGGACCTGCTCAACTTCAACCGTCTGGTGAACGCCCACCACCTGGTGGTCAAGGAGGGCCGTATTCCCACCGACGAGGACGTGGAAAAATCGGCCCGGCAGCGCCTGCTGGACCAGATCCGGGTCCTGGAGGACAAGGCCTCGGCCCACGACCTGGAAACCCTCGAACCGCTGGCCAAGGACCTGCTGGAGCAGAATGACGCCCCATCACTGGTGTCGCTATTGCTCAACCTCTACCTCAACCCGCCCGAGGCGGAAGCCTTTGCCGCCGGCGCCCCCGTGGATCAGCCGGCGCAACAGGTGCCGCCCGAACCGAAAGCGGAGAAGCCCCCCGGACAGGATCGCCGCAGCTCCTCCAGCCGTCCGCGCAAACGACGCCGGTAATCTTTTCCCTGTTTTCTGCCGATAATGAACCCCGAGAAGAGCTGTATCAGGGGGGACTCTGCCAACCGGCGGCAGGTCCCGGCAAATCCCTGTTTTTGTCGGCCATGGCAATAATGAGCGTTTCAGGCAATACATTCAGCGATTTTGTCTCCCAGGCCAGGGAACATCACATCATCCCCCGGGGTGAGCTGGCCCAGACCATCGACCATCTGCCGGTGGGACTCTACTGGAACCATCCGGGTGGCCGGGGGACCTTCATCTACGTCAACCAGACCCTGGTGGATATGTTCGGATACGATTCCCGCGAGGAATTCATGAACATCGATGCCGTGGACCTCTACCCCGATCCAAGCGACCGGAACGAGTTCTCACAGCGGCTGGTGGGCGATGGAAAATTGCGGGGAATCGAGCTCAAACTGAAGAAGAAGGACGGGACACTGATCTGGTGCCGGGAAAGTTCCCACGCCGTCCTCGACGACGAGGGAAAGGTGATCTGTTTCCACGGCGTCATCGAGGACATCACCACGCTCAAACGCCGCGAGGACCAGCTGCGGTCGGTGAACCGGATGGCCACCCAGATTTCAGGGACCATGGGCATCGACAGCCTGCTGCAGACCCTGGTGGGCCAGGCCCGCCGGCTGGTTGACGCCGAACTGGGTATCGTGGCCCGTGTGGACGAGGGCGGACAGCGGATCAGCGCCATCTTTGCCGCCAACTACCCGGTGGAAAAACTGCCGGACGAAGCCGAGGTGTCCGATTCGGGTGCCATCCAGCAGCTGGCCCGGGGCAACGAACTGTTCACCGACAATCTGCAGCACAAGTTCCAGGACGGGATTCTCGCCCGCTGGTGCCCGGCCCTGCGGGCCTGTATCGGCGTGCCGGTGATCAATCAGGGCCGCCTGCTGGCCCTGCTCATCGTCGGCCACACCGCCGATGGGCAGACCTTCAGCACCGAGGACCTGGAAATCATCCGCACCATGGCCAGCCTGGCCGCCATCTCGATCCACTCCGCCGATCAGTTCGCCAGCCTGACCCGGGCCGATGTCTTCAACCGCAAGATCCTTCAAACGGCCACCACCGCGGTGTTCACCGTGGACACCGATCGGAGGATCACCAGCGTCAACGAAGCATTCTGCGACATCACCGGGTACCAGGTGGACGAGGTGCTGGGCCAGTCGTGCTCGATGATGAAGAACAGCGCCTGCACATCGGACTGCGTACTCTTCGCCGTGGACCATGCCGGGGACCATGGCGAACCGCAGCACCACCAGGAGTGTCTGATTTCAGCCGCCAACGGCCGGAGGCTGAATATCATCAGAAACGCCTCGGTGCTCCATGACGAGAACGGAACGCCCACGGGTCGAGTGGAGTCGTTCATCGACATCACCGAACTGATGGAGCAGCGCCGGTCGGCCGAAGAGGCCAACACGGCCAAGAGCAGCTTCCTGGCCAACATGTCTCACGAGATCCGTACCCCGCTCAACGGCATCATGGGAATGATCGACCTCGCCCTGACCACCAAACTGACCGGCGAGCAGCAGGAGTATATGACCACGGTGAAGAGTTGTGCCGACTCACTGCTCTCCCTGATCAACGACGTGCTGGACCTGTCCAAGATCGAGGCCGGGAAGCTTGAGCTGGAGAGGATCAAATTCGGCCTTCGCGACCTGGCCGACGGGGTCCTCGACGTGATGGCCCATCCCGCGTCCAGCAAGGCGCTGGAGTTGATCAGCCATGTGGACAGCACGGTTCCCCACCAGGTGGCGGGGGATCCCACCAGGCTGAGGCAGATCCTGATCAACCTGGTGGGCAACGCGATCAAGTTCACCAAAGACGGCGAGGTGCTGCTGAAAATCGATACCGAACCGGATGACGAGAACGGCCTGAGGAACATCCGTTTCACCGTCTCGGACACCGGTATCGGCATCCCCGAGGAAAAGGTAGCCGCCATCTTCGACTCCTTCACCCAGGCCGACGAGTCCACCACCAGGAACTTCGGCGGCACCGGTCTGGGGCTGACCATTTCACGTGAACTGGTTGAGGTGATGGGTGGCAGTCTGGAGCTGGAGACCAGCCCTGGCGAGGGAACCAGTTTTTTCTTCACCCTGCCGATGAAGGTGATGCCGGTGACCCGCCCCGAACTGGAGGCCCGGACCCGTCCGGCCCTCCAGGGGGCCAGGGTGCTGGTTGTGGACGACAACAGCAACAACCGCCTGATCCTGCGCCAGGAGCTGAGCGAACTCGGCTGCACCGTGGAGGAGAGCGACTGTGGCAGCGATGCAATCGAGATGATCGCCCAATCGGTGGATTCCAAACACTACAACCTGGTGATCCTCGACCTGAAACTGCCCGGACTGGACGGATTTGCCACGGCCGAACAGATCCGGTCCATCGACCTGCAGACGCAGCCGAAACTGCTGCTGATGACCGCCCTCGGTGTACGGGGTGACGGCAACCGCTGCCGCGAGATCGGCATCGACGGTTACTTTGTCAAGCCGATCAAGCACTCGATGCTGCTGGAGGCGATCAACCGGGTGATGATCCCGCAGATCGAAGACCACGTGGAGTCAGGCCAGGAACCCGAGTTGTTGACCCGCTACGATCTACCACAGGAGAATCAGGCTGAGGAATCGCGAAAGCACACCATCCTGTTGGCCGAAGACCACCCGGTGAACACAAAACTGGCGGTGAGGCTGCTCCAGGACGCCGACTACGATGTGGTGGCCGCGGCCAACGGCCGCGAAGCCCTGGAACTCCTGGAGACGGAAAAAGTGGACCTGGTGCTGATGGACGTCCAGATGCCGGAGATGGACGGTCTGGAGTCGACCCGGGCCATCCGCAAGCAGGAGAAATACGCCGACCTGCCGATCATCGCCATGACCGCCCATGCCATGACCGGCGACCGCGCCATGTGCCTCGATGCGGGAATGAGCGACTACATCACAAAACCGATCAACCAGGATCTGCTCTACGGGATGGTTTCCAGCTGGCTGGGCCATGGCAGCAACAAAAAGGGCGACTACCACGCGGCCACCACTTCGGGAGCCCTGGACCGGAAGAATATGCCGGCCCCGAAAGCGGGCGTGTCCGGAAGCCCGATCAACATGAAGAAAGCCCTGGCGCTGGTTTCAGGAGACCGGGGTTTCCTCGAGGAACTGCTCAACGACTATCTGGAGGACATCCCACAGCGTCTGGAGAGTATGGAGCAGGCCATCGAAGCCGCTGACGCCGACACTGTCCGCCGCACGGCCCACAGCATCAAGGGCGCCTCCACCAGCCTGGGCACCGAAATTCTCGGTGAACTGGCCAAACGCCTCGAGGAGCACGCCGCGTCCGGCGACCTTGCCGATGCGCCGGATCTGCACCAGCAGATCCTGGCGAATTTCACCTCGCTGGAGGCCCATCTCAGGGGCGAATTCCCCAGCCTGGGACGGGCCTGACCACCGCCCGGCCCGCCCCCCGCCTCCCTCCCGATCCCGACGGCCAATTCGTTGACAACCTCCAATCCATCACCCTATAGTGAGTGCTTCATACTCCCAACCAGGGAGTTCCCGAATCGCCGCCAATGCAGTGAAAGGGGACCGGTCATGGCTTCAGAGTCCGATCAGATTAACCCCCCGGGAAAGCTCACCCCGGATCAGGCAAGCAACCTCTGGCAACGCCTGCTGGGAGGACACCGCGAGGAGATCAAACCGGAGAACAATCTCTGGGCACACTTCCTGCCCGAGGGGTGCCGACGCTGCCTGCTTGGCGGCCGGCTCTGCCTCACCCTCGGCGAACGCTGCCCCAAGAACTGCTTCTACTGCTCGAACCCCATGGGGTCCGACCTGATGAGGGCCGACGAGTTTACCATCCACAGCGAGGACGACCTGGTCCGCCTGGTTCGCTTCAGCGATCCGGATGCGGTGTGCCTCACCGGCGGTGAGCCGACCCTCTACATGGACCGGGCCGAGCGGTTCGCCCGGCTGCTCCGTGAGGAGTGCGGCCCGGACTTCCACATCCAGTTTTTCACCGCCAACGCCGAGATGACCGAAGAGCAGATGGCCCGGATGCACAAAGCCGGGGTGGACGAGATCCGTTGCCACCTCGCCTCGTACAAGGAAGGCCACCTGGTGGAACGGGCCAGGGGCTTCGACTGGACCGTGGCGGTGGAGGTTCCCAGCCTGCCCATCGCCGACATCACGGACCGCATCGTGGACAAGGCCATCGAGCTGGGAGCCGAATTCGTCAACCTGCACGAACTGCTCTTTTTCGAGCACGAGGAATTCCAGCGGGTGGCCAAACGGACCGACCTCAAACCGGGGGAGCCACTGAGCCGCAAAATCCCCTACCAGGCCTCGCCGGACAAGGCCCTGGGCACAGACATCCCGGCCCGCTTCGGCACCACCCTGCGTCCCACCCTGGGCAGCAAGGAAAAGGCCCTGCAGATGATGAAGAAGACCATGGAGGCCCCCGGCAGCAAGACCGCGGTGCACTTCTGCTCCATGGCCAGCAAGTATCTGACCCAGATCCCCAACCGGCTGGCCCGCAAGGCCCGCCGCCTCAAACGCCCCTACGAGGACATTTCCCCGGACGGCACCCTGGTCTCGGCGGTGATCAGCACCCCGGATGAGCAGTCCCTGGCCCTGGCCCGGGAAAAGCTGGCCGACACGTTCCGGCTGGACGACCAGATGGTGGCTGCGGGGGGGAAGAACCAGTTGATGGTCCCCTGGACCATCGCGCTGAAAAAGGCGCGGTTCGGCGAGCTGGCCCCACGGCTGGAAATCAGCCTCTATGAACGATACCCGGTGCCCGAGGATGCGCGGATGAGCGACGACGGGATGTATATCGAATTCCCCCCCGGTTCCGGCACGGAGTGATCAATGAAGAGCGAAACCATTTCCCTGTCCGGCACCGAGATTACCCTGGAAACCGGCAGTATCGCCCGGCAGGCCGATGCCGCCGTGATCGTCCGCCAGGGCGAGACCATGGTCCTGAACACGGTGGTGGGGGCCCGCACACCCCGGGAAGGGATCGATTTCTTCCCCCTCACCGTGGACTACCGTGAGGGCAAGTGGGCCGCGGGCAAGTTTCCCGGCGGCTTCCTCAAGCGCGAGGCCCGGGCCACCGACCACGAGGTCCTGGCCTGCCGGCTGGCCGACCGCTCGATCCGGCCCCTCTTCCCCGACGGCTACCGCAACGAAACCCAGGTGATCTGCACCACCCTAAGCTGCGGGCCGGATGTGGACCCCTCGGTGCTGAACCTGTTGGGCGTCCCCCTGGCCCTGCACATCTCGGATATTCCCTGGAGCGGGCCGGCCGCCGGTATCCGGGTGGCCCGGGTGGACGGCAACCTGGTGGTCAACCCGAACCAGAGCGACCGGGCACGGGCTGACCTGGAGCTGGTGGTCACCTCAGGTCCCGACGGGCTCTCCATGGTGGAAGGCGAGGCCAATGAGGTGCCCGAGACGGAGATAGCCCAGGCGCTTTTCTTCGCCCAGGACGCGGTGGCCCCGGCCCTGGAGATGATGAACCGCTGGCGTGAGGAAGTGGGACGGGAGAAACGGGGATTCGAGCCACCGGCCGTGAACAGGGAACTGGAGAATGAGATTCAGCAACTGGCCGCCGGCCCCCTCAAAGAAGCGGTATGCACGCGGGTGAAGCAGGAACGGGGCCGGGCAGTGGAAAAGGTTCGCGAGGAAGCGCTGGCCGCCCTCTGCCCCGATGGCGACCCGCAGCGCACCGCCGAGGCGAAGTCGTTGTTCAGTAAGCTGCACCACCAGGTGGTGCGCCGGATGATCGCCAAAGAGGGCGTGCGGATCGACGGGCGCCCCCTGGACCAGGTGCGGCCGATCAACTGCCAGGTGGGCTGGCTGCCGCGGACCCATGGCTCGGCCATATTCACCAGGGGCGAGACCCAGGCCCTGGTCACCACCACCCTGGGCACCACCCGGGACCGGCAGCTGGTGGAGACGCTGTTCGGCGAGGAACACCACAGTTTTCTGCTCCACTACAATTTCCCTCCGTACAGCGTGGGCGAAACCAGGCCGGTTCGCGGGCCGGGCCGGCGGGAGATCGGCCACGGCAACCTGGCCCGCCGGGCGCTGCAGCCGGTGCTGCCGGGTGAGGACGACTTCCCCTACGCCATCCGGGTGGTCTCCGAGATCAGCGAGTCAAACGGCTCCTCCTCCATGGCCTCGGTCTGCGGCGGCTGTCTGGCGCTGATGGACGCCGGTGTGCCCATCTCCAGCCCGGTGGCCGGCATCGCCATGGGCCTGATCCAGGAGGATGGTGAGATCTTCATACTCACCGACATCCTCGGCGACGAGGACCACCTGGGGGATATGGACTTCAAAGTCACCGGCACCGAGGCCGGGGTCACCGCCCTGCAGATGGACAACAAGGTGGGCGGGCTGGACCGGGCGATCCTCGACAAGGCCTTGACCCAGGCCCGCACCGCCCGGCTGCACATCCTCGCCGAGATGGCCAAAGCGCTCACCGGGCCGCGGGAGCAGCTATCGGACAACGCACCACGGGTGATGTCCCACCGGATCAATCCCGCCCGGATCAGGGACCTGATCGGCAAGGGGGGCAAGACGATCCAGGAAATCCAGGAAACCTACAAGGCCAAGATCGACATCTCCGACGACGGCCTGGTCCGGCTCTATGCCGCTGACGGTGTGCTGGGGAGCCAGGCCATGGCCCGGATCCGCCGGATCACCGACGATCCCGAGGTGGGCAAGGTCTACCGGGGCGAAGTAGTCTCGGTAAAGGATTTCGGCGCCTTTGTCCGCATCATGGAGGCCACCGAGGGGCTGGTCCACATCTCGGAGCTGGACAAGGAGCGGGTGGCCCGGACCTCCGACGTGGTTCGCGAGGGGGAGAAGATCCTGGTGCGAGTCCTGGGCGTGGACGACCGGGGCAAGCTGAAACTCTCCCGGCGGGATGCCCTGGGGGTCAGCGAAGCGGAAGTCGAAGATTAGCTGTTCCAAAAACGGACGATTTCGCTGTCCAGCTCCACAATTTCTTTGGCTGCCGTGCCGGGCACCAGTCCCACCTTCCCGTCGTCCGTTTCGATGATGGCCAGCTCACCGCGGGTGAGGCGCCGGGCAACATCGTCACTCACTTCGAGGAAGGGGACCCGGTTGTTGCGGTTGACGTAACAGAAACGCCGCGGCCCGCCAGTGCCCCCCTTCAGCACAGAGCCGGTGATCAACGCCTGCAGTCGGTTTTCGCCACCGGCCTGCTCCAGGGCCTTATGCCGCTGGGCATCGAGCTCCCGATCCTTTATACGTTTCGCCTCGGCCTGGGCCTGGCGCTGATGTTCCTTTTCCTGCTTTTCCTTTTCCAGCCCCTCCCGGCCGATCTTGCTCTGGTGGACACGCTTCTCGTGGGCAGCCTTCTTCCGCTGCTTCTTGTCCACCAGCCTGGCTTTCATCAGTTCTTCCTGCAGCGAGCCCATTACGCCGATCCCTCCTCGAAATCCGTCAGTACTCTGTTACGTCAATATATCGCAGCCTGATGACCCGGGACAATGGCTGGGAGGGACTTACCCCCACCGGGGGGTAGAGATCAAGTATCAGTTGATCGTCGATTTAAACGGCAAACAAAGATTACCTCACGATTACAACCAAACAAGCTGCTTATTATCATGTTGTTGGAATCATTGACAGTATTCGCGATAAACTAGCTGTTGATTTTTCTCTTGACATCGATTATCCGGGAACATATAGTAAATCCAGACCGAATGCTCGATTGTGGTCCACTTGTATCGAATTCACCACTGCTGCGAAAGAGTAAATGAAACCGACAAAATACAGTCTGATCTTTATGATGGCCGTCTTTACCGCGGCCTTCTTTGTGTCACCTGCCATGGCTGACAGCATTACCGATGGCCACGGCACGACCTGGACGGTGGTGCGGGACTTCAACAAGAGTTCCATGGGCTGGGACTTGCGCCTGATCGTCAACGGCAATGACGAGCGCGCCATCTGGGTCACCCAGGATTCCACCCTCGACCGGGACCCGGTGATCGCCATCGACCCGCTCTCCGGAAAGCCGGTGGTCTACTGGTCCCGGCAGGTCGGCACCGAATTCCGGATCTTCCGTTCGGCGCTCCAGCGGGGGTCGTTCGGTGAACCGGCGGCTATCACCGCGGGTGGCCAGGGCTTTTCCGATTCTCAGCCCTTTGTCCAGTATGACGAAGACGGCCAGTGCCACCTGGTCTGGTTCCGCCAGCGGGCCGACGGCATGGGCGCCGCCTTTTACGCCCGCTGCACCGGGATTTTCTGGACCAGTGCGGAACAGATCAGTATTCCCCTCGACCACGTGATCGGCACGGTGACCATTGACGTGCCTTTTGGCGAACACGGTTTTCTCAGAGCCACATACCAGTATTACAGGCCCTCCACCGGTACAACGGAAACCCGCGAGGTCTGCCGCGGTGGAGACACCAGTCCCTGGAGCGTCTGTCACTAGGCGTTTGCGGGAGTGGGGATCGGAGAGAAACGACCACAATTGCATGGGGCCCGGGGAACTACGGGGGATTATCCAAGGCAAGGCAACCCGGCAATTCCCCTCTGGAATGGCTATCCGGGGTCCCGGGCCCCATATTTAATTAAAACACCCTGCTTCAGGTGCGGCGGAGCAGCTGCAACCCCGCTTCGCCGCACCGGGTTCCCCTTGACGTCCAGGTCAAGTGGTCATTTAGATAATATAATTCCTCTCAGGCTCGCCGTAAAGGGCAAAAACTCTTTTGTGCGTGCTTTTTTTGTACCGCTCCATTCTCTTGACTCCACGGGGAATCGGCTCGTAAGATGGCCGCCTGTCACGTTCCGGGACCGGTCCCGGGGCAAGGAGATCGAGAACCAATGGACAACCCCGGTCAGTACATCACACCGCAGACCCTGGAGGCCCGTGCCACCGCCTGGGAGGCCGAACTGGCCCTGGCGCACATCGGCCGGCGCCCGGGGCCGCTCCCGACCGCCGGGAGTGCCCTGCTGGTGATCGACATGCAGCGGTTTTTCCTCCGGGAGAGTTCACACGCGTTTGTGCCTGCCGGACGCTGTGTCCTGCCCAACGTGGTGCGGCTGATCAACGCCTGGACCGCCGCCGATGCGCCGGTGTTCCTCACCCGCCACGCCGTGGCTGCCGGCGAGGACCCGGGGGCCATGGCACGCTGGTGGCAGGATACCGTTCGCGAGGGCACCGATGACGCCCTGCTGGACCCGGCGGTGGCCCGGGCGGCCGGCGCTGCCCCGGTGCTGCGCAAGACGAGATACAGCGCCTTCCACGGCACCGGTCTGGAGGAAAGCCTCCGCCGACTGGGGGTGGAGCGGTTGGTGATCACCGGAGTGATGACCCACCTCTGTGTGGAGAGCAGCGCCCGCGAAGCCTTTGTCCTCGACTTCGATGTGGTGCTGGCCACCGATGCCACCGCCTCGGCCAGCGAGGCGCTGCACCTCGGGTCGCTGCGGGCATTGGGCCACGGATTCGCCTGCCTCGCCCGGACAGATGAGCTGTTGGGTCAGCTGGACACCGGGGGCACCCATGATTGACCTGCTGGTGATCGGCGGCGGTCCGGCCGGGGTGGCCGGTGCGGTACAGGCTCACCGATCAGGGCTGGACACCCTGCTGGTGGAGCGGGAGCGGATCGGCGGGCTGATCTGGAACGCCAACCTGGTGGAGAACCACCCCGGGCTGCCGCGGCCCATGGAGGGACCGGCGGTGGCCGCCCTGCTGGCCCAGCACCTGGAGCGCACCGGCGTCCCCCGGGAGACCGCCGAGATCTCGGCCCTGCACCGCGAGGGTGGAGCATTTCACGCCCGGACCGGCTCCACCACCATCTCGGCCCGCGCCGTGTTGCTGGCCACCGGATCGCGGCCGCGGCCCCTGCCGCTGGAAGGCGCGGAGGACGCACACCGGACCGGACTGCTGGAATACGAGGTAAGCCGCCTGCCCCGATTGACCGGCTCCAGTGAGATACTGATCGTGGGCGGCGGCGATGCCGCGTTCGACTACGCGCTCAACTGTGCCCGGCAGGGTGCGCGGGCCACCATCCTGGTCCGGGGAACGGAGCCGCGGTGCCTGCCGCTGCTCCTCGAGCGCACCGCGGCGGTCCCGATCATCCAGACCATCACCGGAGCCCGGCCGCTGGGTCTGTTCCGTGACCACAACGGCCGATCGGGTCTGGTCTGTCGGATGGAGGGAGATGAGACAGAGGTCAGCCTCACCGGCGACCTCCTCCTCGCCGCGGTGGGCCGCGACCCG
Source organism: uncultured bacterium (assembly GCA_965531145.1). Lineage (GTDB taxonomy): Bacteria > Acidobacteriota > JAQAZP01 > JAQAZP01 > JAQAZP01 > JAQAZP01. The sequence continues at coordinate 12,502 of CBESOE010000044.1, forward strand.
GATTCCTCACTGGCCCATGGTCTCGCTCCGCTCCGCCCGGGTTGTTATGATGGTGCCTCGGATGACCGGGAGGAGCCGGCGCTTTTTCTGGCCGGTGACGCGGCCCACGGTCGCTTCCGCCAGATGTCCATCGCCGCGGGCGAGGGGGTGCTGGCCGCCATGCACGCGGCGGCCCGGCTGGCCCGCGCGAAAGGTTGACCATGATCGTGGAAAGAGAGTTCGGCGACGACGCCCTGGCCCGGGTCTACGTGGCCCGGATGCGGGAGGATGATCCCGCCTCGCTGGTGGAGTTCGTCGAGTCGCTCCAGCCGCCCCTGCCCCGGGAAAAGAAGTGGGTGCTCATCGTCTCCTCGCTCTTCGGCTGCCCGGCCGGCTGCGGGATGTGCGATGCGGGGGGCGGGTATCGCGGCAAACTCACCGCCGACGAGATCCTGGAGCAGATCACCTTCCTGGTCCGCCGCCGCTATCCCGACCTCCGGGTGCCGGTGCCGCGGTTCAAGATCCAGTTCGCCCGCATGGGTGAACCGCTCTACAACCCGGCACTGCCCGAGGTGCTGGAGCGCCTGCCCGGGATGCTGGACGCCCGGGGTCTGGAGCCCTGCCTCTCCACCATCGCCCCACGCAGCTGCGAGCCGATGCTGGAGACCATCCGCGACATCAAGGACCGGCTCTACTCCGGCGGGCGGTTTCAGATGCAGTTCTCCATCCACTCCACCGACGAGACGGCCCGGAAACGGCTGCTGCCGGTGCCCCGCTGGGACCTGCCCCGCATCGCCGCCTACGGCCGCCGCTTCCACCGGCCGGGGGACAAGAAGATCACCCTCAACTTCACCGTGATCGAGGGGATGCCCATCGACGCCACCGTACTCCGCCGGCATTTCGACCCGGACCTCTTCCTGGTCAAGCTGACACCGCTCAACCCCACCGAGCGGGCGTTGACCAACGGCCTCCGCTCGGGATTCGATCCCCGGGACCCGGACGCCGCCGGCCCGCTGGTCCGGGAACTGGAGCGGGAAGGGTTCGACGTGATCCTCAGCATCGGCGAGCTGCGGGAAAACGCCATCGGCAGCAACTGCGGGCAGTTCGTCACCCGGCTGGACACCGAACGGGAACTGGTGAGCCGGCCGGCCCTGGCCGGAGAGGCCTACACGGTTCCGGCGGTGGGACGGAGCGGGCAATGACCACGAGGGAGCGAGAGCGCTGGCTGGAATTCCTCGGCACCCTCGACCTGACCGATCTGCACCGGCACATGGACGGCTCGATCCGGCCCGCCACCCTCTGGGACCTCTCCGAGCGGTATTACGAAGCCATCCCCGGCATGGACTTTCACGGCTTTCAGCGAATGCTGCGCTACGACCCGAAAAAAGACAGCACGCTGATGGACTACCTGGACAAATTCCACGTGCCGCTGCAGTACACCCAGTTTTACGGCAACATCCGCACCATCGCTTACGAGATCGCCGAGGACGCCTGGCACGAGGGAGTGCGGCTGCTGGAGCTGCGGGTCAACCCGCTGATCCACCGCCGGGCCGGCCTGACCACCCGCCAGGTGATCAACGCCACCCTGGCCGGATTGAAGGAGTTCAGCCAGCAGCAGCCGGAAATGACCCTGGGGCTGGTGATCATCGCCATGCGCAACCACGGCGGCAACATGGCCAAGATCCTGCTGCGGGAGATCGCCGGCGAGATGGAGCAGTATCACAGCGGCCCCGGGGTGGTGGGGTTCGACATCGCCGGGCCCGAACCGCCCTTCCCGCCGATCCTCTTCACCGACGCTTACAACCTGGCGAAAAACATGGGCCTCAAACGCACGGTGCATGTGGGCGAGGCCGACGGGCCGGACAAGATCTGGCAGGCGGTTGAGCGGCTGTCCCCGGACCGCATCGGTCACGGCACCAGCGCCGGCGGCGACCAGGCCCTGCTCCGCCGGCTGGCCGACGACAGGATCCTGGTGGAGTGCTGTCTCACCTCGAACCTGCAGACCGGGGCGGTGGCCGACATCAAGGACCATCCCCTGCCCCTCTTCCTCGAATACGGTGTCCCCTGCACCCTCTGCACCGACAATACCACCGTGTCGGGCACCAGTATCACCGATGAATACCTGCTGGCCATCGAGGCCTTCGGCCTCGGTGAAGATGACGTGCGCCGCCTGGCCGCCTCCGGCCGCTCAGGGACGTTCTGCGGGTAAACCGTTACCCGGGCCGGCCCCACCCGACCCGGGCCTCCATGGTTCCTAGATTCCCCCGTCCACATACCAGCCGCTCTCATCGTCGAACGGCTTGAGCGCAATCCGGTGCTTCTTCACCTGACCATCCTCCATGAGCAGTTCATAGGGGACATACAGACCCGGGTAGGTGCTCTCCCGGTCCCGGTGGGCCTCACCAAGAAGGACCAGCGCCACAGGCGCCAACCCCACGCTCCGGGCCTGCTTCAACAGGGCCGGGTAGGGGAACCCGGAGCAATACAGTTCCATGGTTTGATAATCTTCCGCGATCCAGGCCTCGAAGAAGGCCCGGGCCGCCTCTTCGGGAAGAGCCGCCCTCCCCTGTCCCGCCGGCCGTGCACCGTTCTCCGGCGAGCCATCGGACCAGAGCACATCCTCGGGGAGATCCAGCCGAAAAAGCTCGGGATCGTAGTCCAGGTATTCAACGTTTTCGATCCGGACCAGGGGGATGTACTCGCCCTCCCAGTCACCCTCGATGAGCAGGCTGCGGAGCAGACCGCTGTCCGCATCGAAAACAAACGTCTGGCGGGTGTCGAACGCGCTCAAATGGGTCGGCACCGGCGAATTTCCGGTGGAGGTCACCGCCTTTACCTCGGCACGGGCCACGACCTGGTCGTCAGCCTCCTCAATCGTCAGCTTCTCCTCATCGAGGTCCGCCGCGTGCTGGAGGATGGAAACCAGGCCCACCTGCAGCCACTCCTCCGGCTGACCCGTTCGCCTTTCGGCCCAGTTGATGGCGGGCTTGCAGGTCAGCACCGTCCCGTCGCTGATCAGCCGGATGAACCGGTCCCCCGTCACCAAGCCGCTCTCATAACGGACCGCCAGTACCCGGCCCTGGTCATCCCGGTGGGCCCAGACCTCGTCGTTGGCCAGAATCGGATTCCGGGGATCCACCACCGGCCCCCAGGAGTTGGGGATGGCCCGCTTGTGGAGCTGGTAGTGAACAACAGGAAATTCGGACATGGCATCCATGGCCCGGGCAAAAACCTCGCCAGGCGAGGACAGGGTGAGAACCACCAGCACCACTGCCACCGCGGTGGCAAGTCCAACGGCAGACCCCATAGCAAACCGGTTCTCTCCGGCCTTTTTGAACACTTTCATGATGAAACCCTCCCCACGGGCGTCTTCGCTCCCGCCCGCTGATTGGTTGAGCAGTCGTTCCCTCAGCACCGTCATGTGCTCCTGGTTGGCAAAATCAGGAGGACTCACACTTTTCATCAGGTCCTCAGCCAGTTTCTTCTTGCTCATGAGTCCCTCCCCCCGATCCGGCCGCTGCCCCGCAAAGACCGTCGTCCTTTCGAGCCAGTGATCCGAACTTTTTCAGGGCTTTGTGCAGCCTCCACTTCACCGTACCGATACGGGTCTCCAGTATGTCGGCGATTTCCTGCAGGCTTTTCGCTTCCATGAATCGCAGCACCAGAACATCCTGGTACTTTGGCCGGAGTTGCCCGATCAACGAATGCACGCGCGCATAGGTTTCCAGTTCTTCAAGACGGGTGGATACAGGAGGGCCCGGGTCCGCCAGCCAGGCGGCCGGATCCTCATCCTTGTTTCCGGTTGAATCCAACCCGATCTCCTTCCGACGCCGCCGGCGCCGGTACAGGTCATGAACGATATTGGTGGCCGTGCGGAAGAGCCATGCCTTCCGCGCCCGCGGTTCGGAGTCCAGATTGTGGAAGTTGGTAAAAGCTCGGGACAAAGTCTCAGCGGTGGCATCCTCGGCATCGGCCATGTTCATCAGCCGGCGCATGGTGTAGTTGAGAATGACGGGGTAAAAACAGTCGAAAAATCTCTCGAACTCCGTACGGGCCGGCGCCGCGATATTTCGATCTGCCTCGTGATCCGCTGTTTTCGCCTGTAAAATCGTCTTACTCCCGGCTCGAATCAGATGACTGTCTGTATTACCATTCTGATTCTAAGACGTCGCTCCCTGTCAAATGGTTGGCTTTTTCCATCCCCGCAAGAGCGATGGACAGGTGTGGATCTGCTCCTGAGGTACAGGCAATATCCGACTGGCAGCGGCGTGCAATAAAAAGGGGTCAGATAAGGCTGTTGCGTACTGCAACAGCCTTATCTGACCCCTTTTTATCGTGACCCTATATTGTTGCGCCTCGCGGTGACGAGGAGTGCCCTACTTCCACTTGTCGGCCGTGCGGAACGGCTCGTAGCTCATGAAATCGGCGTGGTGCACGATGTAGGCTTCGGTGGTGCGCACCACCTTGTCCCCCTCGCCGGCATGGGCGGCGATGATGTGGCAGACCGCCTCGGGAACCCCGCACTCCATGGCCAGGGACACACCGGTAAAGGGGTGGCGAAGATACTTGCCGGTCATGCCCACAACCGACGTGCCGTCCTTCAATTCATACTCCAGCAGCTTGCCCACATCGGCGAGGATCGCTCCGGCGATCACGGTGTCCATGTGGATGGGCAGGCTGTCGCCAAAAAAGTCGATCATCGCTTTCGCCGAGTCACGGGAGATATGGACCACACAACGCTTGTGGTCCATGAAGGAGGCCGGACAGTCCTTGACCAGCAGGGTGAAGGGGATCCGTTTCAGGTCCTCACCGGTGAGGGCGCTGCGCTCCAGGGCCAGTTCCCAGGTGCGGGCGGTTGTTTCCCGCAGATCCTCGTCCTCGATCCACTCTATTTCAGGCCACAGCTCCAGCAGTTCCTTGTTCATGGTGCTCTTCCTTTACTTTCCATATCCGGCCTATCCGAACAGCGAGCCGGCATTGTAATAAACCGGCTGCCGGGCCGCAATGCCTTTCCGCTTGAATCCGGGCTACCACTCTGTCATCGGGGCCAAAATCCATTTCACTTGAATCCGGGCCGGCCGGCCAGTACAATTTTCGTTTCACCGTACCACTCTCGCCACCCGGTTCCGCCGTATGGGGTTCAGATGGTCCTGAAGCACCACCAGCCGCAACCTGCCGAAAGCGGGCGCCTGCGCCCGGCAATCCTGGCGGCCTGGCTCGCCCCGGCCCTGTTCCCGGCGGTCTCCGCCGCCGTGGAGCTGATGACCAGCGGCCGCACCGGACCGCTCAGCCTGCTGGCGCTGCTGGCCGGGCTGGTTTGGGCCGGTCTCCTGTTCCGCCCCTCCTGGCGTGACCTGCTGCTGGAACTGACCCGGCCGGTCCTGCGCCGTGTCGGATTTGTTCCCCTGACCCTGGCGGCGCTGATAGCGGCGGCGGTGGGTTTCGGTGGGGCCCGGGGCCCCTTTGCCGCCGGTCTGGCCGTGGGGCTGATCATCCTGGCGGTCATCGCCGGGATTCGCTCCCGTAATGCCAACCGGAGACGCTTCCTGGGCCAGGCCGCGCTGGTGGTCCTCTACCTGATGCTCTTTGTGCTCCTCGACCTGTTCATCGGCGCCTTCATCCTGCCCGGCCGCTCGCACAACAATCTCTTTGCGGTGCACGACCCGCAACTGGGCTGGAAGCTGCGGCCCGGCCTGGTGGTGGAGCGGGACAACGACCTCTTCACGTCCCGCGAGGAGATCGGCACGGACGGCTTCCGCACCGTGCTGCCCGCGGCGGATAAACCGGCGGCGGGCCGGAGAATCGTCTGCCTCGGCGACTCCCACACCGAAGCCTACACGGTGAACGATGATGAGACCTGGACCGCCCTGCTGGCCGGGATACTCACCGCCGATGGCCCGGTGGAACTGTTCAACCTTGGCGTGGGGGGCTTCTCCACCGACCAGGAACTGCTGGCCTACGTGCACTATGGCCGGCGCTGCCAGCCCGACCTGGTGCTGCTGCAGTTCTGCAGCAATGACGTGCTGTTCAACATGCGCGACCGCTACTGGCGGGGGCACAAACCCTGCTTCAGGCGCCACGGCTCGAGGCTGCTGCTGAACAACGTGCCGGTGCCCGACCAGAGTGACACCGGCCTGGCCTCGGGCCCGCTGCTCCGCCACTCCTCCACCCTGCTCTTTGTGGAATCGCTGCTGCGCCAGGTGGCACTGGGTCACATCACTGCCGGCGAGGTGGATCAGGTGGAGGCCTGGGAGGTGACCAGGCTGCTGTTACGTGACCTGGCGGATATGGTTCGTGGGGACGGGGCGGTGCTGGCCGTCTTCAATGCCGACCAGGAAAAGCAGGATACCGACGGCCGCCTGCGCGCGATCCTCGCCCAGCTCGGCATCCCCTACCTGGAGACACTGGCGGCCTACACCGGCGATTTCGAGAACTACTGGGTGGCCGGGCACTGGAATCGCGAGGGTCACCAGGCCATCGCCCGGGCCCTGGCCCCGGCAGCGGCCCGGCTGCTGCCCGCGGAGGTGGCGCCATGACCCGCCGCAGCACCAGGAAGACCGAACGGGGCCGATTGCTGCGGCTGGCGGCAAAGACCATGAGTGCCGCCTTCCTGCTGGGCATCCTGGCCGCCGTCGCCTTCTGGACCGTCTGGGAGCCGCGGCCGGAAACCGAAACACGATTTGACCGGGGCCTCAACGGCCTCTGGGCCGGCCACAAGTGGTTCACCGGGGTCTCGGTCCGCGGCGACGAACCGGTGACCGACGCCGATCTCGAGGAATTCGCCGGAACCGTGGCCCGCCACGGCATCCGCTACGTCTACATCCACGTGGGCCCGGTGCAGCCCAACGGCACCATCGAGGATACCCCCTCGCCCCTGCTGGGCCGGCTCATGGCGCGAACCCCGGAAACCACCCACCTCGCCTGGCTGGGCGGTCTCACCAGCAAACAGGACTTCGAGGACCCGCAGTGGCGGGAGCATTTCTTCGAAACCGTGGAGCAGATGATGGCTGCCGGTTTTGACGGTGTCCACCTCAATTTCGAACCGCTGACCGATCACCATCCGGGATACATAGAACTGCTGGCCGCCTTGAAGCAGCGTCTCGGCCCCGAAACGGTGCTCAGCCATGCCACTCACCGCGGCGGCCCTTTCGGCCTCTCCATCGGTCCCATGGACCGCTACTTCTGGTCCGGTGACTTCTACCGCAAGACCATGGCCCATGCCGACCAGACGGTGCTGATGGGCTACGACACGGGCCTGAACACCGCGGAACACTACCTGGCCTTCCTCGGCCACCAGACTCGCCTGCTGGTCCGCTGGGCCTCGGCTTACCCGGGCCACCAGGTGCTGATCGGTATCCCGTCGTATGAGGAAGGGAGCCCGGCCTCGGACCCGCTGGTGGAGAACGTGGCCAACGGCGCACTGGGGGTTCGCCGCGGGCTGGAGAAGGAGGGCACCGGCGGAGGCACCTTCACCGGCGTGGCGGTCTACGCCAACTGGGTCACCGACGACAAGGAATGGGCGGACTTTCGCCACTTCTGGATGGGGGGCGCGGAATGACGGCGAAAAAAAACCTGAAACGATGCAGTTGGGCGGCGAACGAACGGGCCGTTACCTACCATGACGAGGAGTGGGGCCTGCCCAACCACGACGACCGCCACCTCTTCGAAATGCTGATTCTCGAGGGGGCCCAGGCCGGCCTCAGCTGGGACACGATTCTGAAGAAGCGTGCCGAATATCACAAGGTTTACGATAACTTCGACCCGATCAAGGTGGCCCGCTACAAGGAGAAGAAGATTGCCGCCCTGCTGGCCAACCCCGGCATCATCCGCAACCGGCTCAAGGTGCGCGCCTCGGTGGCCAACGCCAAAGCCTTTCTCGCGGTGCAGAAAGAGTTCGGCACCTTCGACGCCTACCTCTGGGCCTTCGTTGGCGGCAAGCCTGTCCGCAACCGCTGGAAGACCATGGCAGACATCCCGGTGAAGACACCCGAGGCCGAGGCCCTGAGCAAGGATCTCAAGAAGCGGGGCTTCACCTTTGTCGGCCCCACTATCATGTATGCCTTCATGCAGGCGGTGGGAATGGTCAACGACCACACCACCGACTGCTTCCGGCACCGTCAGGTGGGGTAGCCCGGGTCTCCACTCACTTGGCCGTGTCGAGGATGGCCTGCCAGCCGGCGGCTTCGTCCGAACGGCCGCGACGCTCCGTAACCTCAACCAGCATCTCAAGCAACTGGGCCATCTTGGGGTGCTCCGGGCCGAATCGGGACGACATGATCCGGTAGGCCTCTTCGAGGTCCGGCTGTGCCTGGTCGATCCGGCCCAGACGCAGACGGCACTCCCCGGCGGTGTGGAGGGCGAATCCGCGGCCGATGAAATCCGGTGACACCTCCTCGGCAAGGATGGCCGCGCTCTCCGCGGCAAGCGGCTCGGCCTCGGCATACCGTTCCCGGGCCACGTAGAACGCCGCCAGATTGATGACACCGGCCACCTGTTCCGGGTGGCGATCGCCGAGCACCCGCCGGCCGGTCTCTACATTCTCGACGTAGTAGGGCTCTGCTTCGTCGAGACGCCCCTGGTCCTTGAGGATGATGCCGAGGTTGTTGATCGCCACCAGGGTCTGCTGATGGTCGTTGCCCAGAACCCTGCGCATGCCTTCCAGCGCCTCCCGGGTCACGGCCTCGGCCTCGGCGTGCCGCTTGTCCAGACGCAACAGCCAGCCGTAGCCGGACAGCACTGTCATCGGATGCGGGTGGTCCGGTCCATATCGTTTCTCGAGGGCGGGAATCAGCTCGAGATAGAGGGCCTCACTGCGCTCGAAGTCGAGCAGATCCCCGGCCACCTGGGCCATCCCGTAGAGCAGGGCCAGCGTTGTGTCCTCGCCGAGGCCGAGTGAGGTGCGGGCGATCTCGAGGGCCGGTGCGCCGAGCGCGTCCGCCTCCTCCAGACGACCCTGGTAGAGCAGGGTCTCCACCAGCACAGTCGTTGTGTTTATAACGTCGGGGTGGCCCTCACCGAGAATCCGGCGCTGCTCTTCCAGCACCTCCCGCAATTCGGCTTCCGCGGCGTCGAAATCGCCGAGGTAGTACCGGGCCGTCCCCAGTTCGCTCCGCGCTCGCATGGTGGCTGGATCGAGCGGGCCGGCCACCTCCCGGAACAGTTGGAGAGATCGTTCCGCATGGCCGGGGGCCAGGTCGAATTCACCGAGGTCTCGATAGGTCGTCGCCAGCACCCGGTGCAGTTCGGCCTCCACCGCGGGCTGGTCAGCGAGGTCAGTGCCGATGCGGATGGCGGCCGCATCGAGGATCTCCCGCAGCATGGTCGTGTCCCGCCCGAGGGCCACCGAGGGCCCGACTCCGGCCAGCATGCTTTCGAGGAGCGCTGCCACCTGATCACTCTTGATCGCGGCGGCACGCGCCCGCTCGGCCTCGCGCTCCGCGCGGACATACATGGTCGAGGACACGGCCAGCGCCACGATGAGGGCGAGCAGCGCCGTCGCCACGGCGCCAACCCAGGCCCGGTTGCGATGCGCAAACTTGCGGATTTGATACAGGGCGCTGGGCGGGCGGGCATTGATCGGCTGGGAGGAGAGATAACGATCGATATCCTCGGCCAGCGCCGCCGCCGAATCGTACCGCCGTTCCGGCTCCTTTTCCAACGCCTTGCCGACGATGTTCTCCACGTCCTCGTCAAGACGGCCGATGCCACTCCAGCTCTGCCGGAGCGGCCGCGGTGGTTCCTCGCAGATCACCCGGATCGCTTCGGCCAGGGCGGTACGCATGATTTCATAGGGACGCTGTCCGGCCACCAGTTCGTAGAGGATGACACCCAGGGCATAGATATCCGTGCGAACATCCACCGCATCGGCCTCGCCCCGCGCCTGTTCCGGGCTCATGTAGGGCAGTGTGCCCTTGATCATCCCCACTTCGGTGGCCGTGGTGGCCAGCACGTCCTGGTCGGTGAACCGGGCCAGCCCGAAATCGAGGATTTTCACCATGGGCAGCGTGGCGGCCTGACCACTCCCCGTGGCGGTGGTCAGTTCATCGGCCACCAGGATGTTGGCCGGCTTCAGATCACGGTGAATCACCCCGCGCTGGTGGGCGTAATGCACGGCCTGACAGAGCCCGGAGAACAGATGCAATCGCAGTTTCAGCTCGTCAGCAGTCACCGGCAACGATCGCTGGGCAAGCCAGCGGTCGAGGGTCAGGCCCCGCACCAGTTCCATGGCGAAATAGTCACGACCATCATCGGTGTGCCCCGACTCGTAGATGGCGGCGATATTGGGATGCTTCAGCCGCCCCAGGGATTCCACCTCACGCTGAAACATCCGGGCGTGCAGATCGTCCACCAGGTGGTGGCGGTGCATCACCTTGATCGCCACCTTGCGCCTGGGGTGCAGCTGCTCCGCTTCGTAGACCATGCCCATGGCCCCCTCGCCCAGTTGGCCGAGGACACGATACCCACCGATCTGTTCGGGCACCTGCGCGGAGCCTTCCGGCGGACGGGGCAATGATTCGGCACCGGCCGCCAGGGTTTCCAACTCATTGGGTATGGAGGACGGGTCTTCCGGCCCGCTGTCCGATGGTTTCATCAGGTGATCCTCTTTGTTGCAACAACCGACCCTACCAGGGTCGGCACCTTATCATAATTCGAAATCAGCACTCACCAAAGTCAAATGGATTCACTTGATTGACTGGCCGTGAGCTGGGTCGAACCGCGACCACTTTTGATCAATGGCCCGATCAGACCGTGGCCCCGCCGGAAGCACCAGCCCGGTTCACGCACTATGTCGTGGCGGCAATGAAGTTTCTTTTGTCCGAGTTCAAGTTTCGGTACAGGGCATCATCAGGCGCGAATAGCCAGTGCAGTCCTACTCCCCCCGCCCTCTCGCGTTTCCCCCCACCTGTGCGATAATGACGCCGGAAAACCGCCCCGCGGGGCACAGAAACCCTTATTCTCATTTCTTTCTTCAACAGGTCGAAAACATGAGTACCAACCATCCGCTGCTGAACATGCACACCCAGGAATTTGTCCGTTTCCTCCGCACCGAGGGCATCCGTCGTTTTCATTTTGTCCATGACGCCGGTGCAAAAACCATGACCGCCTCGCACCCCCAGCTGCAGCCCCTGGCCGACTTCATTCTCACCGACCAGCGGGACTTCATGGAACACGAGGGCGCCTTTTTCCAGGTGAGCAACGAGCACGACACCCTGCAGGGGGCCTTTGTCCACCGCACCCGTCGGGGTCAGGCCGCCGGCGGAGTGCGATACTGGCAGTATGAGACGGTGGAGGACTACCTGCGGGACGGGCTGCGCCTGGCCAAGGGGATGACCCGCAAGAACGCCCTGGCCGGTCTCTGGTGGGGCGGCGGCAAGGGGGTGATGGCCCACAATCCCGAGGTGGACAAATACGACCACGATACCCGGGAAGACATCTACCGCGAGTTCGGTGAGCTGATGACCGCCATCCGCGGCTGTTACGTCACCGCCGAAGACGTGGGAACCCACGTCACCGACATGGCCAACGTCTTTGCCCGCACCCGCTTCACCACCTGCATCCCCCACGGGGTGGGCGGCAGCGGCAACCCCTCGGTGCCCACGGCCCGCGGGGTAGTGGCCGGCATGGAAGCGGCTTTGGCATTTCTCGGCGAGGGAACCCTGGAGGGCAAAAAGGTGGCGGTGCAGGGGATGGGCAACGTGGCTGCCCCGCTGATCCGCTTCCTGCTGGAGAAAAAAGTGGCCAGGGTGGTGGCCTGCGACATCAACCCCGCCCTCGTCGAACCGATTCACCAGTCGTTCCCCGACGAACTGGTGGAACCGCGGATCGTCGCCCCGGATGACCTGTCGATCTTTGCCGAGGAGTGCGACATCCTCTCCCCCTGCGCCTGCGGGGCGGTGCTCAACCCCGAGACCATTCCGATGATCCGGGCCAGGATCGTCTGCGGCGCGGCCAACAACCAGTTGGAGGATGGGGCACGGGACGACCTCCTGCTCCATGAAAAAGGCATCCTCTACGTCCCCGATTTCCTGACCAACCGCATGGGGATCGTCAACTGTGCCAACGAGCAGGACGGCTCGGTAAACCACGACCCGATGATCGAACGCCACCTGGAACGGGAGTGGAAGCACTCGATCCACCAGGCGGCCACCCGGGTGCTGGAGCGCTCGAAGGAGAGCGGTGACCCGCCGGCGGTGGTGGCCATGGCCCTGGCCGACGAACTCTCCATGGAAAAGCACCCGCTCACCGGGCACCGCGGCCAGCAGATCATCGACTCCCTGGTGGCCGACTGCTGGTACGAGGAAGACAACTGAGCAGGAGGATCCACCCACCGTGACCCCTGAGAAGTCATCGCCGCCCACCGAACAGCTGGAGGCCGTGCTGGACCACTTCGTCTACCGCAACGAGGACGACGGGTGGAGCGTGGTACGGCTCTCGGTTCCCGGCCGGCGGGACACGGTGACCGCGGTGGGCAACTTCCTCGGCGTCCAGCCCGGCGAGAGCCTCAAGCTCACCGGCAACTGGGTGCGCGATCCTAAATACGGCAGGCAGTTCAAGGCCACCTCGTTCCAGTCGGTGCTCCCCGGCACCCTGGAGGGGATCGAGAAGTATCTCGGCTCGGGGCTGATCAAGGGCATCGGCAAGGTGATGGCCGAACGGCTGGTCAAGCACTTCGGCCAACGGACCCTGGAGGTGATCGAGCGCAAGAGCAAGCGGCTCAACGAAGTGGAGGGGATCGGCAAGGTGCGGGCCCGGCTGATCCGCGAGTCGTGGGCCGAGCAGCGGGAGATCAAGGACGTGATGATCTTCCTCCAGTCCTACTCGGTCTCCACCGCCTTTGCCATCCGCATCTACAAGAAATACGGCAACGACGCGGTGCGCCTGGTCCGTGACAACCCCTACCGGCTGGCCACCGACTTCCACGGCATCGGCTTCAAGACCGCCGACCGGATCGCGGCCAGCCTCGGAGTGGAACCGGCGTCGCCCCAGCGGGCCGAAGCGGGCACCCTCTTCACCCTGGGCCAGGCCTCGGAGGAGGGCCACGTCTTTGTCCCGGCCCAGGAACTGATCTCGCGCACGGCGGAGATGCTCGGGGTGCCGGAAGAGGTGGCCGCCGGCGCCGTGGAGGCAACCTCAGCCGGCAGTGATTCCCGGCTGGTGGTGGAGAAGGGGGTGCTGGCCGACGACGACGCGGTCTTCCTCCGCACGCTGCACGCCCGGGAAGATGGCGCGGCCCGGCTGCTGCGCCGGCTGCTGGAGACGCCGGTGACCCCGGTGGCCATTGACGTGCCCAAGGCGCTGGCCTGGTTTGAGGAACGGCAGAAAATCCAGCTGGCCGAGAAACAGGGGGAGGCGATCAGCCGCGCCCTCACCGGCAAGGTGCTGGTGATCACCGGCGGGCCGGGCACCGGCAAGACCACCCTGGTCAAGGGCATCATCAGCATCCTGGAGAAGAAGGGCCGGAGGATTTTGCTCTGCGCCCCCACCGGTCGGGCGGCCCAGCGATTGCAGGAAGCCACCGGCCGCGAAGCCAAGACCGTTCACCGCATGCTGAAGTTCAACCCACGAAACTTCGGCTTCGACCACCATCAGGACAACCCGCTGGCAGTCGACGTGCTGATCGTCGACGAGGTGTCCATGGTGGACATCTCGCTCTTCCAATCGATCCTCGCCGCCCTGCCCCCCTGGTGCCAGCTGATCCTGGTGGGCGACATGGACCAGCTGCCCTCGGTGGGTCCGGGCAGCGTACTGCGCGACCTGATCCGCTCCGGCGCAGTGGAGGTGGCCCGGCTCACCGAGATCTTCCGCCAGGCCCAGGAAAGCTCAATCGTGGTCAATGCCCACCTGATCAACAAGGGCCAGGTGCCCAACCTCGAACTGGCCGGAGACGATCTCGATTTCTTCTTCATCGAACGCGACGAGCCGGAGGAGGCGTTGGCCACCATCCTCGAGCTGGTGGCCCGCCGCATCCCCCAGCGGTTCCACCTCGACCCGCTGGATGACATCCAGGTCCTCTCGCCGATGCACCGCGGCACCATCGGCACGGCCAACCTCAACAGCGAGCTGCAGCAGCTGCTCAACCCCGAGGGCGCCGCCGTGGGCACCGGCGCCAAGGGGTTCCGCATCGGAGACAAGGTGATGCAGGTGCGGAACAACTACGACCTCAACGTCTACAACGGGGACATCGGCCGGATCCTGATGGTGGACGAGAAGGCGCGGGAGGTGACGGTCCGCTTCGACAGCCGGCTGGTACGCTATGACGCTCTCGATCTGGACGAGCTGATGCTGGCCTACGCCTGCTCGGTGCACAAGTCCCAGGGCAGCGAGTACTCGGCCGTGGTCATCCCCATCCATACCCAGCACTACCTGATGCTGCAACGCAACCTGCTCTACACCGGGATCACCAGGGGCAAGAAACTGGTGGTACTGGTGGGTTCCCGCCGGGCAGTGACCCTGGCGGTGAAGAACGACAAGATCCGCCAGCGCTACACCCGCCTCGCCGAACGCCTGCGGTCGTAAAACCGCATCGTCATTGCCCGCCTCTTTCCTTGACGCACAGGTTTTCCGTATTAGACTTAACAGGAGATACCTGCTCTCTTCCTCTCTAACCGGGCTACGTGTTTCTTCAGGTACCAGATGAGAGGACACACATGATTACCACTTCTTTTTCAGTCAGTTACCGTCCCACAAACACCGCAGGCCTTCTCCAGCCCGCCAGGATCTCCGAGTCTTCCGCCGCCCCTTACTGCGGACCAAAGCTGATCGATCGGGTCCGCCAGGCAATCCGGATACGCCATTACAGCCACCGGACCGAGGAGGCTTACGTCTCCTGGATCGTCCGCTTCGTCCGCTTCAGTGGCATGCGCCAACACCTCCACGAGTCGGTGCTCCAAAGGGCAATCAAGAAGGCCGTGCGTCAAAGCGGCATAACCAAGCCGGCCACCAGCCACACCCTACGGCACTCATTCGCCACTCACCTGCTTGAGGCCGGATACGACATCAGAACCGTCCAGGAGCTGCCAGGCCACCGCAGCCTGAACACCACCATGATCTATACCCACGTGCTCAACCGTGGAAAGCTCGGAGTAAAGAGCCCAATGGACAATCTGTGAAAGGAGCTTAGATCAACCCCAGGCAATCAACAGCATATTTACCTAGGCTGCATTTCCCGCAGCCTATCCATTCATAGTGCTGCCCGAATCGATAGAGTATAATTGGGGAAAGTAAGGAATTTTTCGATACAACTGAACGTATTCACCTCAT
>CBESOE010000045.1:0-27658 GCA_965531145.1 uncultured bacterium
CCAAACCGTCCGCGAGGCTTTCCACTTTGAGAGAGCAGTCTGCCAAGCAAGTTCACCTTTCCTCCTCACTGAATCATAGGCCCGGTCATTTGTGAGCCTAACCCCATTTTAAGCGGCAAATTGTAGTTGGCTAAAATGTGTGAGGCACGAACAACAGCCAACTGTAATTTGTCCGACTTGAAAACCCTTGTTAGGCTTTAATATTGCAGGGCTATTTTTTACTACAAGTTCTTGAGCTAAAATATTGATAAAGAACCATGCCTATTGATATTCCCGCTCCAGCTCCGATAGATAGTCCAACAGGAATATTGTCAAAAGCTACTCCCAATGAGATCCCCAAACCAGTACCTATAGATAAAGCTGAACTCAACATTAAAACAGGTATTCTTTTATTTTTGCAACTAGCAGAATTAGATTCCATTTTAATTCTCCAATTGAATAAGTTTAAACCGTATATACAAGAAGCCTAACGTTAAGTTTCAGGGTTCGGCGCGCAAGTGCCGATACCCTGCAAACTTTTGTTAGATTTCCTTCCAAGTCTCTTCTCATAGGATGAACAAGCGACTACTTGGATTATATCGATGAGCCGGACTCTTACGTCTTGTCCCACCCAATCTCCTCGTGGATTAATCAACCTAAGTTGAACCAGCTTGTTTCCCGAAGCGACGACCTGACCAACCCAATAAGGTTCCCTCGTGCTTTTCTCCCACACAGAAATGAGTTCGCGGGAGTCCTTGAAGTAATTGAGGATTGAAGGAAGGTCTGAGTATTCTGTCTTCTGAAACAATTGTAGATAACGCTCGAGAACACCAAGGTTCTTGATCGTACTAATCTGCTTTTTCGTCCAGGGCCTGAACATGGGATAAATTCTTTTCCTAACAAAACAGACCCCGTCGAGTCGTTTCCGAAAAAGGGGAACAAAGACGATGAGCGATCTGGTTTGGAACAAGACAACGCCAGGAGACCAGAAGCCACCTTCCTCCCTCAATTGGACGGGTATATGCTCAGAGATGGTTTTCTCGATTTTCATCATTAATCTAACAATACATTATCAGGCTATCCATATATCCACGTCCTGGAGTCACAGGAAGATCTGCTTCGAGGGCCAGAGATCTCCTCAATCGGGCGCGGAAAAGCACTTGCAACATATTAACTCTTTTGGGCTTTTGCGACAAGCGTGGGTAGGAACTGTAACAAGGGATGTACCCACAATAGCCCGAGAATACTCCGATATGCGGAAGTTCGGGCGAACAGGATGATGACGACTGGTTGGAATATCCGATAGCATGGCATGTCGGTTAAGCACGGTATTACCGAGGTTTTCCTGAAACATGAGGAGGCTGACAACCCACCGACTCGCGGATGATATGATTGACCAGAATAATGGATTTGGCGCTTGCTCTTTCCGGAGACGGCTGAATGGATAACTACAATCGAGCCTGTTTTTTCGTCACCGACTTGCACGGATCGGCGCACCGCTACGAGACCCTGTTTCGCCTGCTTGAAGCAGAACGGCCCCGGGCCCTGTTCATGGGAGGCGACCTGCTTCCGTCAGGCTTTACCGTTATCTCCGAAACCGGCACCGGCGACTTCATCGAAGAGACGTTGTGCGCCGGATTCCGGCAGCTGCGCAGCACGCTGGGCAGTGAGGCGCCCCAGGTGTTCCTTATCCTCGGTAACGATGATGGCAGGATGGACGAAGAGGCGATTCGGGCCGGCGAGGAAGAAGGTCTCTGGCATTACATCCACGGACGGCGGGTCGATCTCGACGATCACCCCGTGTACGGCTACGCCTACGTGCCCCCCACACCATTCATGCTCAAGGACTGGGAGCGTTACGACGTCTCGCGCTTTGTCGACGTGGGGTGCGTCTCTCCGGAGGAGGGCCGCCGGTCGGTACCGGTGCCCGAGAACGAGATCCGCTATTCGACCATCGCCGACGACCTGGAAGCACTCACCGGGGACGAAGACTTGAGCCGTGCGGTGATGCTCTTCCACACTCCCCCCTACCAGACGGCGCTGGATCGTGCCGCGCTCGACGGGAAAATGGTGGATCACGTGCCGCTGGACGTGCACGTGGGCAGCATGGCGGTTCGCCGCTTCATCGAAGCGCGGCAGCCACTGGTCACCCTCCACGGTCACATCCACGAGTCAGCGAGGATCACCGGCAGCTGGCAGGAGCGGATTGGTAAGACCGTGTGTCTCGGTGCCGCTCATGATGGGCCGGAGCTGGCGGTGGTGAGTTTCAGGCTTGATGACCCGGCCTCAGCACAGAGACGGTTGGTGTGAAGTAAGATGGGGACAGGCACCGATTCCCTTGGGGAATCAGGATGCCAGTCCCCGTCCGATGCCAGTCCCCGTCCGCTGCCAGTCACCGTCACCCCATGGTCAGAGGCCGGGCGGCGTCGGTCACCGCGCCGATCTTTGACGCATAGCTGGTTTTCTTCTCCAGGTCCTCGTCGGTGACCAGGTGCACATCCAACAGCCCCTCCGAGCGGTAGCCGGTTCTCAGGTAGTTCAGTTCGGCAAGGCAGAGGCTCCAGCCCTCGAGCCACCGTTCGAGCGCCACCTGCTGCTTCGGGGTTCCTTGGAAGTGCACCAGGAGATCGATGTCGCTGCCCGGGCCGGCGGTGGCGTTCTTCACGCTGCCGAAGATGTAGACCCCGGCCACTCCGAACCTCGAAGCGTCCATGGTGGCGGCGATCCGATCGGCCATCTGCAGCCGCCAGCGCCAGAAACCGTCCCGCTCGTTGCCCGGGGCGGCCTCGGCGGTGCTGTCTGTCACCATGACGGCGCTGGGTTCGGCAAGCACCCCGAGGGCCTCATCCAGATCGGCGTTCATCAGGATATTGAGCTCCCGGCCTTCGGTCACGGCTCCCACATCGATCAGCCGGATAACCTCGGCCAGGTCGGCATACTCCGGGATCAGCTGGGGGAGGATGTTGTTTGCCCCGAGCAGGAACCGCTCGTTGAACTGGATGTCCTCGTCGTCGGGATAGAGCGGGAGGTAACGGATATTCGCTTCCACCAGATCCTGGAAGAAGTGGGTGCCGAAGGAGAGGTCGGGCACATAGTTCCCTTTTTTGCGGGCCACCTCGATCAGGGCTGCCGTGTTGTTGATGTCCGAGTAGGTGACGTTGACCCCGAGCTTGATGTCGCCGCGGCTGCCCCAGCGGCCCGGGCCGATGAGGACGAACTGCTTCTTGGGCAGCAACTTGTTCAGCTGGCCCACCGCCCGGCCCACCCTGAGCAGGTCGGCGTTGTCCGCCAGCGCCCCGTAACCGGCCGGGTCCACATAGACGATATGGGAGATGCTCCTCAGGCAGCCGTTGGTCACGTATCGATTGGCAGAGAAGAGGATCCGCTCTTGCGGCAGGTCTCGGGGGATCGGCGCCGGCTTGTCCTCGGCCGAGTAACTCTGCGGCCGGCACTGCAGGAGGTAAAAATCGGTGCCGTCGCTGGCGAACTCGATGTCCACCGGCGTGCCCATGGTTTCCTTCAGCGTGTCGAGGATCGATTTCACCTGCTCGACGAACCTGGTGTTGCCGGCCAGCCCGGCAAAGGTCGCGGTGTAGTCACCCTGCTCCCCGTTCAGCGCCAACCCCATGGGGGCCTGCAGGTGGCCGCCGGAAAAAATGGAGACAACGTGTTCGAACCCGGGGATCTTGTGCCCCCACTTCTTGAAGAACCCCTCCAGCTCGATGGTCTCGAAACAGTTTGTTTCAAGGTTGATCACGTCCAGCTTTTTTGGTGAGTAGCGGACCATCTCGTCCGGGCTGATGTTCACACGCAGGCCGGGCTGACCCGGGGCGATGAGGATCGGGTAATCGTCACTGAGCCGGTCCACGGCCCGGGTGCCCAGACCGGGGACCAGACGGATCAGGCCGTCATCCCGCTTGATCCGCGGCGACCAGCGGAACTCGTTGTTGCTGAACGCCACCCCGGCGAAGGTGGGCAGGTAGTACGGGCCGATCTTGGTGCCCACCACCTCCTGGATCATGATCCCCATCTCCTCACCGAAATCGATCAGGCCGCGTTCTATCCGGTATTCGATGGGGTCGGGGCCGAAGGTCGAAGCATAGACCTCGGCAATGGCCATCATCAGCGCCTCGAGACGTTCCCGCTTGCCGCCCTGGTTGGCCAGGAAGAGGCTCTTGTACTTGCCGGAGAAGGCGGCGCCCAACCGGTCCTCCAGCAGGCTGGAGCTGCGCACGATCAACGGGCAGTCGCCGAAGTCGTCCAGCGCCGCGGAGAGGCCGTTGATGATCTCCGCGGGGAAGTGCCCGGACTTGAAGCTCTGACGGATGTGCGGGTATTCCAGGCGGACCTGGTTCAAATCCTTGTACTTCTGCTCCACCACCTCGTCGAAATTGTTGAAGTGCATGAAGTCGAGCACCACATCGGAGGTGATGTGCCAGGTTTTGGGGACCTTGATGCCTTTCAGCGCTTCACATGATCCGCTCTTTTCCTTGAGAATCTGTGTGGCCAGGCTCAGCCCGGCACTCTTGCCGCCAAGCTTGCCGTGGCTGTCGCCGCTGAAGATGACGTTCTGCAGCAAATCGTGGAAATCATGTGGATCGAAGAATCCTTTGGCCACGTTGATGAACTGCAGCTGGTCGCTGAGAAACCGTCTGACCAGCGAAACGGTGATGCCCAGGGTGTGGGGTATGGACATGGAGAATTCGGTGGGAGAGAGGTGATGGTAGCGGCGCAGCGCGTCGGCCACTTCGGCCAGGGAGAGGTTGCGGTTGACCACCCGGGAGAGAAAGCTCAGCTTGTCCTCCACCATCCACTTCTGAATCAGGGTCAGGATGATGGTGTGGTCAATATGCAGTGCTGCGATGGAGAAGACCTTGTCGATGAACTCGGGGGTGATCTCACGGGCCACGTATTCATTGGGGTGGTTCCAGTCCTCGGCCGCCTCCCCATTTGCGGTTTCCATGGCATGAGGCGACAGGGACTGCAGCAGTTCCTCCGCCTCCTTGACGCCGCTCCAGCACAGATGATTGAGCATCTTGCGCGAGACATTGACATAGAGGCTGCGGTCCGCCTGCTTGAGCATCTCCAGCGCCACCCGCCACTCCTGCTGTTCACTTCCCGATGACTCGCTGCGAGCGGTGTCCAACTCCTGCAGCAGCACCTTCACCCGCTGGTGGTTGATGAAGTGGCCCAGGCGCTCAGCCACGGTGGTGATCAGCTTGGTCTCTTCCTCGAGGAACGGCCCGTCGCTTTCGGCCGGCATTTCACGGACATAGACCACGCTGAGGCGTCCGATGGGCCTTTCCTGGACCACCACGTCGGCATGCTGGATCCAGGGTGTGGCCTTGAATCCGGGCGTGCGCCAGGTTTCGTCCTCGATGGACAGCTGCGCCTCGCACACATCGGGATACTGCCAGTGGGGCGGGAGGGCCTCGATGATCTTCGGGTAGATGTTGACCAGCGGTTCGTCGGGCCGGTTGAGGATCTCCTCCACCAGGTAGAGGCAATTCAGTTCCTTGGCCCGCTCCTGGAGCGCCTGGAGCAGGAGGTCCATCGATTTTTTGGAATTTTTCACCGCAGGATGACTCCTTTTCCGCTTTTACCGTCCACCTTGACCGTCAGCGGTTCGCTCAGTTGCACGTGTCGCACATAGTCGGTGGCGGTGACCTCGGGAATGCTGTCCAGCCAGGCCCAGTCTATCGTATGGGGCCCGTCAAAGCGGATGGAAAAATAGAGCACCTGGAAACTGGTCATGTTGTGAAAGAAATGAGCCCCCTGGCTCATCTCCACGTTCATCTCCGGGATGGTCGCCTCGACGATGACCTTGGCCCCGGATATCTGGCCCCACTCCACCGGTATCCCGAGCCAGGGGTCTGAGCTTCCCCAGCGGCCGAAACCGATCAGCAGGTAGGGGCGTCCCGCGGCCTGCAGCGTTCGGTTGATCTCGGCCAGCTGGGCGGCGATGGTTGGGGTGTGCTTGGCCTCGAAGTTTTCCGGCCGGACGTAGACGATGTCGCACAGCGAGTCCACCGCCCCGTTGCCCATGGTTTTTTCCGAGGCGGCCAGCACCCGGTCCCCGTCCAGCTCGGCATCAGCCAGCTCCACTTTTTCGCGAGAGACCACCATGGGCCGCACCTGGAGAAAGCCGAACTGCAGCGGGTCGCCCGGGTCTTCGCCGAGGGTGACCGCGAACTCCATCTCCACTTCGCAGCCCACCGCCTCCTCGCAGAGCCGGAGCAGCCTGCTCACAAGGTCGTTCAATGGAAGGACCTTGCCGACCAGGATCGGGGCAAAGGTGACCACCCTCGGGCCGTTCCTCCCGGTGCCCATCACCAACCGGTCGTTGGGTGCATCGTAGGTGGAGACCAGCTTGTCCAGCGTTTCATCATACTCGGCGTCGGCCAGTGTTCCCTGGCAGAGATACTCGGTTTCCCTGATCGGATCGAATTCGGGCGGTTTTCCCATGTTCACCGCCCAGAAGGACTGCTGGGTCAGCTTGAGCAGCTCGGCAGGCGAACCCACCGGCGGGGTCACAGCCGGCCACTTGGGCGAGAAGGACCAGCAGATGCCGCCGTCGACGATGGTCTTGCCCAGACCCAGCGCCAGGTCCACCACACCTTCCTCGGGACGGGCCCGACCCACCGGGTAGTAGTTGTATGACCGGGCCACGCCGGAGAGGTGGGGGTAGAAACGGTCATCATGCCGCCGGCCAATCACCTCCTGGATGATCAGCGCCATCTTCTCCTCGGCCGGTGCTCGACCGGTGAGCGCCACGTATTCCCGGGCCCCGCGGAAGAAGGTGGATGCGTAACAGAACTTTATCGCCTCCACCAGCTTGCGGAACCGGCTGTCCACATCGTGCTGGTTGTTGGGGATCATCTTGGTGGCATAGACGCCGGCGAAGGGTTCGAACATCGCATCCTCAAGCTGGCTGGAAGACCTTACGGCCAATGGCGAGTGAACCGCGGCAATCAGCGCCCGCAGGCTGCCCACGTCCTCGGCAGGCAGGACCGCCTGCTGGAAACGGTGGGCGATGCGATCATCCGGCATCTCGTCAAAATCGATGTTGTGGAGGTCGTTGCGCTCCATGAAGCGGTCAAAGAGATCGGTGCCCAGAACCACGAAGCGGGGGATGGTCACCTCCACACCGGACACCGGGTTCTCGGCCGAGAAACGGGCCAGCTCATTCTCGATAAAGGCCAGGCCGGCGGCCTTGCCCCCGATGGCCCCTTCGCCGATCCGCATCGCCCGGTCCGGCGACCCGTAAAAGTCCCGGTCAAAGAGAGGAACCGATTCGGATGGGAATGTGATCCGCTTTTCGCTCATTGCCCGGCCTCCGGCCGGCCTGCATTGAGGTGCACCCAGCAGGCAGGCGGCCTATCCACGGTATTAAAGCCAACCGCGATTCTTGCAGGCCTGCGCCACACGGGACACCGAGATCATGTACGCGGCGTCTCGCATGTGCAGTTCCCTGGTCTTCGCCAGCTCGCTCACCGCAATGAAGGCCGAGGTCATTTTCGAGTCGAGTTTGCCCAGCACTTCATCACGCTCCCAGTAATAGTTCATGTTGCTCTGCACCTGCTCAAAATAGCTGCAGGTGACCCCGCCGGCATTGGCCAGGAAGTCGGGGATGAGGAAGATGTCGCGCTGTTCGATAACGGCATCCGCTTCGGGAGTGGTGGGGCCGTTGGCCCCTTCGGCGATCAGTTTCACCCGCGGGTGAATACTTCCCGCGTTTTCACCGGTGATCTGGTTCTCCAGGGCGGCGGGGATCAGCACATCCGCTTCCTGCACCAGCCAGTCATCACCGGGCAGAACCTCGTAGCCCAGATCCCGCGCCTTGTCCTTGTCGATGCCGCCGAAACGGTTGGTGATTGCCAGCAGGCCGTCGAGGTCGATGCCGTCGGCCTTGCGGAAGGCGTATGACGTCTGGTCCTCCTGGTCCCAGCTGGACACACAGGTGACCGTCCCGCCGATCTGCTGGAACAGGCGAATGGCGTACTGGGCCACGTTGCCGAATCCCTGAACGCTGGCCACCGAGCCCTTTGGCTTGAGTCCCAGCTGCTTCAGCGCCTCGCGGATGGTGAAAACCACGCCGAACCCGGTGGCCTCGGTGCGACCGAGGGACCCGCCCATGCCCACCGGCTTGCCGGTGATGAACCCGGGATAGTGGCCACCGTGAATGGTTTCATACTCATCGAGCATCCAGAGCATGTGCTGGGCGGTGGTCATCACATCGGGGGCCGGTATGTCGCTGAGCGGCCCGACGTTGCGGCTGATCTGCCGGATCCATCCGCGACAGATCGCCTCCTGCTCACGCTCGCTGAGGTTGTGCGGGTCACAGATCACGCCGCCCTTGCCGCCGCCCAACGGGATCTCCACCACCGCGCACTTCCAGGTCATCCACATCGACAGGGCGCGCACCGTGTCAATGGTCTCCTGGGGGTGGAAGCGGATGCCGCCCTTGCAGGGGCCGAGAGCATCGTTGTGCTGGACACGGAACCCGCGGAACACCTGCACCTCGCCGTTGTCCATGCGTACGGGAATATTGAAGTGGTATTCCCTCATCGGGTTGCGCAGCAGTTCGCGGGCGCCCTGGTTCAACTTGAGCATCTCGGCGGTGTCGTCGAACTGCCGCTGTGCCATCTTGAACGCGTTGAAAGATTTGTCGGACATCGTACACTCCCTTTATTCGTTCGGCGCCCGGAAGATGCACCTGCAAGATGGCAGGGTGCCCGGGAGCGCAATTACCGATTCACACCGATCCTGCTCTGGTAGTCCTTGCAGTGCCACACCCCGGATTCCGTCCGGGCCTTGTCGCACTGATGGCGCTTCTCACAGTCGACGCAGAGCCCTCTGAAGTGGCCGGCCCACCGGACGCCGCCGGCCTCGACCACCGGATTCCCGTTGACCTCGTGCATGTCGCAGAAATGGACCGGCTTGGCGGCGTTGAGCGCATACCGGCAGGTCCTTGCGTGAATGCAGTTCAAACAGATGCCGTAAAAGACCGGTTCAGCCATGGTTCCAGTTCTCCGTTCATCCTTCTCGTCCGATGCCGGGCCGTCGAATGGCCCGGGGCGATCACAGTTCACAGACCATACATAGCAACCCCTGTGCCAGGTTCTGAATCAGCGGGGATGCCGCGTGAATTCGCAAGACACCAGGCGGCGGGATGTCGTTTATCTTGTTTGATGGAAGATAATTACGAGGGATACATAATTCGGCGACCGAGGGTGCCGGCACCTGTCAGGGCTTCCCCCTCGTCTGTGCGTTTCGGCAGTCGAATCGGGGAGATTCTCCCCACCGGGGCGAAACGCCCCACCGCGAGGAGAGTCCGGGGAAAGTAGGGACAGCTACTACTTTCCTCTACTACCAGTCACTTTCACGGGTGGCAGAAAGTAGTAGCTGTCCCTGCTTTCCCGGCCGATCACCGTTTGAGTTTTTCACGGAGGGTCTTGCGGTCAATGCCGAGGATCTCGGCGCAGCGGGTCTTGTTGCCGTCCACACTGGCCAGTACATTGCGGATGTGCTCGGCCTCAACCTCGGCCAGGGTGCGGTTCAGCCCGGCCCGGTGGCCGGCCGAGAAGCGCATGTGCGGCGGCAGGTCGGGAATGTCGATCACCGGACCGTCGCTCATCACCACCAGCCGCTGGACCAGGTTCTCCAGCTCCCGCACGTTGCCAGGCCAGTGGTAGCCGCTGAGCACCTCCAGGGCATCATCGGAAAAGCGGGGCTTGGCCCGCTCCTCCTCGTCGGCGTGCTTGTCAAGGAAGTGGTTGGCCAGCAGGAGAATATCGTCGCCGCGCTCCCGCAGAGGCGGCAGGTCGATCTCGATAACTGAAACGCGGAAGAAGAGGTCCTCGCGGAAAGCCTGCTTGCGCACCAAGTCGTCCATGCGCTTGTTCGTCGCGGCCAGGATGCGCACGTCCACCGTGTGGGGCCGGCTGGAGCCCACCATCCGCACTTCCTTGTCCTGCAGCACCCGGAGCAGTTTGACCTGCATCGCAGCGTGGGTCTCCCCGATTTCGTCGAGGAAGATGCTGCCACCATCGGCGGTCTGGAAGAACCCGGCCCGCGACTCGGAAGCGCCGGTGAAGGCACCTTTGACGTGGCCAAACAGTTCACTTTCGAAAAGTGTGTCGGGGATGGCACCGCAGTTTACCGGCACGAAGGGGGCGGCCGCCCGGGGGCTGCGGTAGTGGATGGCCCGGGCCACCAGCTCCTTGCCGGTGCCGCTCTCGCCGCCGATCAGCACGGTGGCGGCGGTGGCCGCCGCCTTGTCGATGGCCCTGATCACCCGGCCCATCACCGCTGAATCACCGATCAGCCCGTAGGTCGAGACCGCTTCCTCCGCGCCGGGGGCGGCCAGACGGCGGCGGTGCACCTTGTCCAGCACACGCCGCACCGCGCCGGACAGCTCCTCGTCGGTGAACGGCTTGCTCAGGTAGTCCTCAGCACCGGACTTCACCGCCTCCACCGCGCCGTCCACCGTGGCATAGCCGGTGATCATCATCACGCCGGTGTCCGGCAGGTTTTCCCGCACGTGGCGCACCAGTTCCATCCCGCTCACCCCCGGCATCTTGAGGTCGGTGAGCACCAGGTCCACCTCCGACTCCGCCAGAAAGGCGATGGCGGCGTTCACGCCGTCGGCTGTGTAGACGCGGTATCCCTCGCCGCCGAGGTTCCGGCTCAACACCTCGAGGGTCTCAACCGAGTCGTCCACCACCAGGATGGTTTCGCCCTGCTCACCCGTCTTCATCGGCCGGCGCTCCTTCCTCTCCCACCCCCCGGGCACTGAAGGGTAACCTGATCTCCACTGTCGTCCCGCGTCCCGGCTCGCTCTCCACCCGGATCGTGCCCCCGTGGGAAGAGACGATACCATGGACCACGGCCAAACCGAGGCCGGTGCCTTCGTTGACGTCCTTGGTGGTGAAGAAGGGGACGAACATCCGCTTCCGCGTCGTCTCGTCCATCCCCCCGCCGGTGTCGGTCACGGCAAGAACAGCCTCCTGGCCGTCGACGGCCGTGCGGATCACCAGCCGGCCGCCGTCGGGCATGGCCTGGACCGCGTTGACCACCAGGTTGACCAGGACCTGGTGCAGCTGTCCCTTGTCCACCACCAGGCGCGGCATACCGTCGGCCAGCTCCCGGACCAGCTCCACGCCGGCCTTGAGGCACCGCGACTCGACGAAGTAGAGCCCTTCCTCCACCAGGCGGTTCAGGTCAGCCTCGGCCTTTTCCAGCGGGCTCTGGCGGGCGAAGAGCATCAGCTTCTTCACTACCTCCCGGGCGTGGAGCGAGGCCTTGACGATCTTGTCCAGGTCGCCAGCCACCGGCTCCGGCAGGCCGGGAGCCTTGCGGGCCAGCTGGGCGAAGCCGAGAATGCCGGCCAGCGGTTCGTTCAGCTCGTGGGCCACACCCGCGGCCAGCTGGCCGATGGTGGCCAGGCGGTCGGCGTGGCGCAGCTGCTCCTGCAACTGCTCCCGTTCCTCCCCGGCGAGCTTGCGCTCGATGATCAGCGCCACCTGGCCGGCCACGGCATCGATGAGGTTCCGCTCCTCGGTGAGGAAGGGCCCCTCGTCCAGCTCGGGCCGCTCCTCGCGGTAGATCACCTCCACCTGGCCGCGCCGCTCGCCGTTGACCAGGATCGGCGCCGATTGCCGCGCCCCCCGGTCGTCGAACCCGCCGCTGAGAAACTCATCACCATCGAGGACGATCTGCCCCGAAGCGATCTCGGTGTATTGCCAGGCAGGGGGGAGCAGGTTGGCGATGCGTTCGAGGATGCTGCCGAGGGAGAGGCCCGGCTCACCGGCGATCCGGGCGATGGCATAAAGGCAGCTCAGCTCCTTGACCCGCTCACGCAGCATGCGCAGGGAGAGGTCATGAATGTCATCGGATACGGGTTGTCCGGAAGCGGTTGATCTGTCTCTGCCGGAATCTCTGCTCATCGAACGGCTCCCCCCTGAGGACACGCCCTTCATCCCGGCACCGAGCCGGGCGTGCCGTCAGTATACCGGGAACCAGAGACTTCTCCCACTGCCGGCACGATGATCCCCACTGGCCCAAATGTACTGCATGCAGGGGTTTGAAGTCCTTGCGCTCCAAAAGGCGCAGGCGCCCATCCGCGCCAGCCTTCCACTGGTAGTGGTGGTCGAGCCAGGCGGCATCGATCTCGGGTCAGTCGTTGTAGCGCATACGCATCCGGTCATTGGGGAGGGTGTCCAGATCCTGGCAATAGAACTGATCATTCTTTAATGATGCCGTAGATGGCGTGGTCTTTCCCTTTTTCAATGGCCCAGGCAATGTTTCCATAGTCAAAATGCCAGTATTCCTTTATATCGACCACAAAATCTTCTTCTTCAAAGAGACTGATGAGGAGTTTCCGATTCTCTTTGGCTTCAGGGGTGATATAGGGATGATACGGGTAGCATTTATCATTCAGGTTGATTTTCAGCCCATCATTTGTTCCAAAACGCATAACGCGATCCGTTTTCAGGTCAAATATGAGAGCATCCACGGCTCCGCCCGTTGAATGAGTGGATTTACTTGGGGGTGCAATAAAGAATGAAACGAGTTCTTCAATTTCCTCCAGTTCCTTTTTTGGATATTCTTTCTTTAGGGATTCCACCCGTTCTTCCCATAACAGTCTTTGATGTTCAAAAGATCGCCATGCCGAGCGGATAATCAGTGTTTTGTCTTTCCTATCCAAATTTTTGCTTATCCGCCCGATTTTATCAATAATTGCTTCTCGAACCATATACTTGCAGTTATTTTTTATCGATGGTTCAAATATTAAATTAAACCCTAAATTGTTTAGACTGATGAGTGGTGATTTATCTTCCTTAATTGGCATTGTTGGGAGAAGCTGCATGTGACGGCGGTAATTTTGCTCAACCCTTTCGCAATAAACCTGAGCACTCACTCGGTTGCTGGATACTATATTTACATATGGAGATGTCATCGCTGAAAGTAAGGCCCCGTAATTCAGGTCCAACTTAATTTCGTCTCCCACGTTCAAGTCAATACTCTTTGCATCAACAATGATATGGTCACTGCTCGCCCCAAGGATTTCGATATCCGACCTGGGGGTCAGCCCAGACACAAGAACATCCTGCAATCCGACGCCCAGAATGGCCCGTCGTATGTGGCCACGATCCTCGAACTCAGGAACATTACCAAATGCATCCTGGCAAACCACCCCATAGGGAACAGACGGCTTTACTTTTGATTCAATAACCTCTGCCACCAGTGTAAACGCATCCGTGTACAGCCCTGAGATGGGTGTTCTGTTGAGGGTTTCACATCCCAAATATATTGATTCGCCCAACCTCAGGCTATTGATTCTTCCGACATCCGTTGTCGACGTGAACCAATCGTAATTTGCCGAGTTGCCGCCGGATATTATTTCCAGCTTTAGTCCGTATTTTTCTTCAATATCCGTAGCGATTGAAGACAAACATCCCATTTTCTCTTCATCGGGTTTGACGCCGCCAAAGCAGGCCAGGTTTGTTCCGATTCCAATAAGCTCAATGTGTTCAAGTTCCAATACCTGCTGAACGGTGTTCTCCAAATCCGACGGCATCAACCCTTCCCTTAAATCTCCCAGTTCCACCATTAATATAATTTTATGGGAACGATCACAATCAAGGGCATATTTTGAGAGTCTTTTGATGACGGCAAGTTCAGTGTTCAGGCTTATATCAGCATATTTCACCACGGTTTCGGCCTGGCTCATGCAGGGGGTCCTCAACAGGAGAAACTGTGCCTGCACGCCGGCGTTACGCATTCTTCTGATATTTTCTATCCTGGAATCCGCAAGAATTTTTATTCCACTTTTAACCAGGGTATTGGCGATATAGGGGTCTCCGCAGACAACCTTTGTCACCCCGACAACATCAATGCCTTTTGAACCATATAAGCCCTTTATTATTTTAGTATTATGGGCTATTTTCTCGAGGTTCATTTCAATTCTGGGCGTCAACATAGTATGGCTTTTTCTTTGCGCAGCCCCGGAAACACCCTGAATACCGTTTCAACAAGCTTTTCACAGCCAAACTTTAGAACATCGGTCGTCGGTAGTTCATATCTGGCTTCGTACTCATTTATCGTGTCTATTACTTGAACATCAGTCATGTCTTCATGGTTGACCGTGATGGCAATAACCTTCGTTTTTGAAAACACTTCTATCAATTCTATCTCACTTTCCAGTGTGGGCATGGGCACATCGGGATAATCACAGTGATTCACTCTTCCAGGCGGGTGCTGTAAAATGACCGCATCGGGCACAGAACCTCTGACAATAGCATGTGATGACGTATAGGCCGGATGACTCAGAGCGCCTTGACCTTCCACAACAATAATATCCGGGTGCTCATTTTCATCAGCATCGAGAATTGCATTTTCAACCTCACCACTTGCAAAACCCGAACTTAAAACATCCACCACAACTCCATACTTTGCGCCCTGAAGCAATCCAGTTTGACCCGTTGCAATAAATGCCGGCTTCAGACCTTCTAGTTTCAATGCGTCAACCAGTTTGACCGCCGTTGTTCTTTTGCCAACCGCACAATCTGTACCAAGCACAGTGATAACGGGAGTTGTGACTTTAAAAATACGCCCCGAGAAATTATGCAAGTACTTTCTCATCGGAGCCTTTCTCATGTCATGGATTTGAACGCCATACTCTCTTGCCTTTTGGATGAATTCATCATCCTCGGTAAAAAATTCCGGCAGGCCGTTTATGATGTTCATCCCCTTTCTCATTGCGGCCAAGATAATCCCTCTGTCCTTTTGGTTCAGAAATGCCGTGAGCGCCGCGATGCCATAGATGAAGTATTCCGGAACAAAGCCCAGATTATCGATGGCATCTTTGCTGCTTCGGAATATCGGGATGCCATTTCTTACGCCGTCAAGACATTCTCCAGCATCGAGACCGGCCTTTGTGCTGTCTATTATTCCAAGGATCTCGTACTTTTCCGAATGTCTGGCAAGCCCGTTCGCAACCTTGCCATCTATCTTTCCAAATTCATTCTCGCAATATATTAACGCTTTTGCTTTCACGGTTTATCTCCGATTCGGGTTGATACCCTTGTTGAGTACTGACACGTTTTCTTTCTCCGGGCTGATCAACGCACACTACCACCTGCAGACAGGTGGCCCGGCTTCCTGCACCAGCAAGAGCCGTGACACCTGGACGACTGATGATGGGCAAGCCGCCATATCTCACAACGAATCCGCTACGGGCATTGTGAAAAATCGCGGCTGGTCAGCCTGCTATTTTTCAATACTGGTGGTTGAACTCTTTTTCCATTCGCTCCGCAAGGAAGACCTTGAGTAGCGACTGGTAAGGAATGTCCCGCTTGTTGGCAAGCAGCTTGAGGTTCTCGAGCATGGCTTCAGGGAGCCGGAGGGAGATGGTCTTGGTCGACGGTTTCAACGCGGAAAATACAACACGCTTCCCCTGCCGCCAATAGATGTAGTCGGAGGAGTCTTGATTCGCCCAAAAATCTCTTTTCTGGTCGTCGTTCTTGAATTTTGGGATTTTATTCTTAACTTTCGGCATTTCTAATATATGTCCTCTTTTCTCTTTTACTCATGTCACGTGCAGATATGACTCGGATGGCCTCATCCCGAATGGAAAAAATGATGAAGAGAAACCTGCCCCAATCCGTCTGTCCCAGCAAACAAAAGCTGGTTTCGTCTTTGTCGGAGTGTTCCGAGTCATGCGGGACAACCAGTGGATGATTGAAAAAGACCTGCTCACGCTCGGTCTTTGAGACCTTGTGTTCAAGCCGGTTCTTTTCCAGGATTCCTTCATCCCACCGGAAGCCTTTACACTTTGACAGATTTGTGTCATTCATGAAAAAAGTATATAACCATTATATACAAATGTCAAGTGTTTTAATGGACGGCGGTTGCTGTTTGGATGGGGGTTCCCATTATCAGGCCCTTAGAGGCCTCACCCGCCCCCGGAAGGGAGTACGAAGAGGTTATCCAGCTCACCAGTGCGGAGCACCTCGTCGAAACCGGCCGGCAACGCTCCGAATAACCACAACCCGACCGATGGATCATTGCAAAAAAGGATTGTTCTTCTTCTCATACCCGATCGTGCTCGACGCACCATGCCCCGGATAGACCACTGTGTCCTCAGGCAGCGGCAGTAGATACTTCTTGATAGCGGCAACCATCTGCGCGGTCTTCTCCTGCTTTTCTTCCTCGGTCTTTCCCCAGGTGCGGCCCACGCTTTCCCGGAACAGGGTGTCCCCTGAAATGAGGATTCCATTGATCAGGTAACACACGCTGCCGGGAGAATGCCCGGGGGTATGAAATACCTTGACTTCGAATCCGGGCACGGCAAGCTGCTCCTTGTTGTCGAAGAAACTCCCGGGCTTCTGTTTCTTCTGATCGCCTGTATAAAAAGGTGCGTCCTCATCGTGGGCCGCCACCGCCACCTTGAACTTTTCGGCGTAATATTGATTGGCCCCGCAATGATCGTGATGACCGTGGGTGTTCAGGATCGTCCGCACTCTTAGTCCATGTGCTTCGACAAAGGAATCGATCCGTTCATCCCTGGATCCGGGATCGATGATGATGGCGTCCTTGGACTGCTGATTTACCACGATATAAACGTTCTCGGTAAAGGCGTTCGGCTCCTCCCCTACCTTGACCTCGATGCGAGTTACCTCGATTGAAGGCTTGGCCTTCTCAGCAATTTCCTCCTGCTCTTCAGCCAAGACCGGCCCCCCGGCAAACACGATCAGTCCGATCATCAGTAAATGCCAGGATTTACTAATCGAAGTGCTCAAAAATGCCTTCTTCATCTCTATTGCTCCTTGCTGGTCACAATGTGTACACGGGGAATTTGAATCTGCCCATCGTACTCCACATCCAGCTCGGTTCCAAAAGACCATGAACGGCGCATATGGAATCGCTGAACGTTTCCATCGCCCACGGTGTGTTCACCGTCTCGCCGGAGTGGCGGATCACCTCCTGGAACCGGGCGGCGGAGCAGATCACCGGGTTCAGCCGTGAGGAGGCCGTGATCCAAGCCACACTGGCCCGGTTCGACGGTCACCGGGTAAAGACCGCCGGGCCCTCGGGATCCACAAGACCACCCTCCTGCGCAAGATGAAGAAGCTGGGCGTTACCTGGAAGAAAAGCGATAAAATGTAGCCCTGCCAGGGTGACAATCTCGTAAGCGCCGTCCCCATCCATGCCCCCATAAATACGCGCTGTTTTCCCAGTAATTGGTGCCATCGGCAGGGAAGCTTTCGCAAGCGCTTGCACCCGACAATCGAGTCTGTCACGCTTGCTGGTGAACCAGGTGCTGGAGCGACTGGAGAAAGGTGTGTTTATTTTGACTGGCTCATATCTTTTCAGGTGTACTGTATATATTGTTTTGGTAATTGCTTCACTCGTTTCCAGCTCGATCTTCGCCCAATCCGCCGATCCAATTACGACTAATACATACGATCTCTCTCAAGAATATTCCAGCAACATCCAACACTGGTACTATGAAACCGGAGATGGCTCAACGTTGTCCATCGGTGACCTGGATCTGGTCAGGTGGAACCCCCTCGCTGATCAGCACGATGTCGAACACAGGCCCGGGATTCAATGGTATCGTGCAGATATTCAGTTAGAGGACACCCAGAGTGAGTTTGATATCCTGGCCATATCCGTATCGGGGCTGGTATCGGCCTTTGAATTGTATTGGGATGGCGAATTGGTTGGTACAGGCGGCGAGGTTGCCGGCTCTCTGGAAGATGAAGTTTCAGGTCCGATGAAAAGGATGGTCAGGCTGAAAAGAGACCTGACAAATCCCGGACGTCACACGATTGCCATCCGGCTCTCCAATTTTCATACCGGGCGCAAAACTCCTTTGGGAAGAATCGAGATCGGGTATCACTACAACTTTCTCTATGATTATTCCTACAAAAGCAGTTCCCGGGTATTTGTCGGGGGAGCATCTCTGATAACCGGCCTGTTTTGTCTCGCCATGTTTTTTGCCGGCAGCCGCCACCGTTCATATCTCCTCTTTGCCTTGTATTGCTTCATTACTCTGCTCTTTGATCTTATTACGATCTTCAATTTGTATAATGATATTAGCGCTGAATATTTCACCTGGATAATCTGGCTGGTTCAATATGGCATGATCGTATCCATGTTGTTTTTCGTCACCTTTGTCATCTATACATATGAAATCCCGAAAAAAGCCTTTGTCGTTCCCTTCGCCATCCTGGTTTCCCTATTTTTAATCTGGCTGCAGTCAATCAATCAAAATATTCTTCTCGCTTATTATGAAGTACTGCCGGTCCTGGCTGGAGTTCTGCTTCTGTACAGCATGTACAGGAAAACCACTGGCAGTGTTGCTGCATTTGTCGGTTTGATCATCTGGCGGATTTGCAAATATCCAAGTCTCTTTACCAAGGGAATTGATAGCCACGTGTTCTTCTATATAGCCAGCGATGTTGTCTTTTTGTTTTGTATTGTCTTATCCATCAGTCGCATAATTCATGATCAAAACAGGCAGTTACAGGAAATCAAGCTGCGCTCATCCCGCCTGGAGGTTGACCTTCTAAAGAAAAATATTCAGCCCCATTTTATTCTAAACACCTTGCAGTCCATCATGAGCTGGATCAAAAAGAAACCGGACAACGCCTTACAGCTTATTGAAGCGCTGGCTGAAGAATTTCGAATGGTCAACCGTATTGCGGACAAGAAACTGATTCCCCTTCATCAGGAAATTGACCTGTGCAAAACACATTTAAAACTCATGGGCTTTCGAATGGGCTCTACCTATGAGCTTGTAACCGACGGATTGGTTGAAGAGGCACAAGTTCCCCCGATGATATTCCACACGCTGATCGAAAATTCGCTTACCCATTCCTTTAAATCACAGGAAAGCGGTACGATCCGGCTGACATGTGAAGGCGATGAACGGCGGACTGTCTATCACTTGTCCAATAAGGGCTCACGGCTGGGAGAGATATCCCGGAAACTGGAAGACGAAATCCATGAGGGCATGGGCTTGAAATATATTAAAGCGCGGCTGAATGAGAGCTTTAAGGACAACTGGAGTTTAGACTACAGCCTGGACGATGAACAATGGAAGGTCACCATTGCCATCGAGCATCCAACGTCCATTTGAGCCCTGGAAAACCACCGATGCCAATGAATATATTAATTGTTGAAGATGAGTTTCCCACCGCGGAATACACCCAGCAACTCTGCTGCGAAATACTGGGCAACCAGCTTGGCTCCATAACCATGGTTCATGATCTGGCTGAAGCCCTGGAGCATGTGGGTCAGCATCCTGTTGATTTGTGTTTGCTGGACCTCAACCTCCACGGCGAGAGCGGATACAAGCTGCTGCAGACGGCCGCGGCGCAGTCTTTTCATACGGTCATCATTTCAGCCTACCCCGATCAGGCGCTGGAGGCGTTTCAATACGGTGTCCTTGATTTTATCGTAAAGCCTTTCGGGAAACAGCGATTACAGGAAGTGCTCAACGGAGTCAAGGAACGAACAAAGAAACACGATGCTAGTACCAGATACCTCAGCGTAAGAGCAAACGAGGGGTATCGGTTGGTAAAGACTGAAGACATCCACTACATGAAATCGGACGGGCCCTACGTTGAACTTCACTTCAAAGACGGAAAAATGGAACTGTTGACGAAAACAATGAATCGGCTGGAGCAGATCCTTCCCACCTGCTTTCTTCGCACACATCGGTCCTATTTCGTCAACCTCAATGAAATCGATTCCTTTTATCACTCCGGCGGCGGCACGTATGCACTTTCTTTAAAGGACACTACGGTGTTGCCGCTGAGCAGATCCAAATACAAGATCCTCTGCGACCTGTTTCACAACTGATTTAACCCGCCATTCCACTCGATTGACACCAGGATTGCATCTTGTAAAGCCATATTGAAGTTTGTGCATTCATCGCATCTTTCCCTTCAACTTCTCCGTTTAGTCAGCATAGGAACGGCTCCCGAGAAAATAAGGGAATCCATGTTGTGAACTGAACTCAAACTGTCGAAAGGGGAAATCATGAGAAAACTGAGCTTATTTTTATCATTGACTCTGGTCCTGGTGATGGGAACCACTGCAAGTGCTCAGACGGTAGATGATGTGATTGCCAAAGCTACAGCCGCTATCGGCGGTCAGTCAGCGCTTGATGCAGTCAAATCCACTCGAATGAACATGACAGGCACACTCATGGGCAAGGAAGTGGAAATGGAAATAACGACCCTGAAACCAAACTGTAAGATGATAAAAATGAACTTTTCGGACATGAACATTGTCAGTGTAATGAATGGCACAGATTACTGGGAGAGCCGGAAGGGCAAGGTTACGGATATGCCAGCATCTGCCAGTGAGCAGTTCGGGTCGAGCTTCAATAATTACAGCGCTGCTGGTGTTGCTGAATTGATAGGAAACGGTACTTTCACCTACGTAGGAAAAGAAGATGTTAATGGCATAAGTGCTGACGTTGTGAAAGGCGCGTTCACGGGCTCTGGCGATGTGTCAATGTACTTTGATGAGGCCGGCCTGCCATTCAGAATGCTGATGCCAACGAAAGATGGCGATTTGGATATGTATATCACTGACTATCGTGATGTCGGCGGCGTGAAAATAGCCTACAAATTTGAATCCTTCGCAAATGGCTCGCCACTGATGGATCTGGAAATCATCAAGGCCGAAGCAAATTTCGATATTGATCCTTCTGCATTCGTCAGGCCTGCTCAATAAAGCCTGATAATTATAGAATTTGAAACAGCCCTGCCAGTTTTGGCGGGGCTGTTTTTTTAAGGATCTTCCCCCGTTTTAGTGGATACCAGGATAAGGTGGTGTACTCTGCCGCCGGATAAATCAATCTACCGGAATTTAATACTGCAGCCCACGGCTTTGGTTTGTGCCGGATCGATCGGTTCACCAGCCACCAGGGCATCCAGTGCGTCCTTCAGCCAGATGTCACCGCTCGGTTTTCGGCCGCCATCACCGATGGCGCCCTGGTAGACCAGTTTACCCTTGGCGTTGAAGAGAAACACATCGGGCGTTTTCTTGGCGCCGAAGTTCTTCGCCACACCGGATGTGGCATCAACCAGGTAGGGAAAATCATACCCTTCCTTTTTGGCCATGGCCTGCATGTTTTCAAAGGTATCGCCTGCAACGGCGGGGTCGTTGGAGTTCACAAACACCACACCGATACCTTTCTTCATGTAGGTATTGCCCAGTTCGACCATCGTGTCCTGCCAGGCGATGACAAACGGGCAGTGACCGCAGGTGAAAATAACCAGTGTGCCCTTTTCGCCTTTCACGTCGTTGATCGAGACCATTGATCCATCGGTGTTTTTCATTTTCACGTCGGCATCGACAATGGCATCCCCGATTCCGATGCCGGCTGCGGCGGTGATAACAGCGATTACAGTTATCAACAGGGTTGTTGCGGTTACCATTTTTAGTTTCATGGTGAGACTCCTATGGTTCAGTTCAACAGGGTTTCGAGTTGTTCGGCATAGTCTTCATAGGTGCGCTTTCCTTCCCACTCGTGGATCAGCTTCCCATCCGCGTAAAAGAAGGAGGAGGGCAAAGAACCCGTCCAATTCGGGGAAAGCGTTTCGATAAATTTCTGGCTAAGCTCGGTTGAAACAAGGCTGCCGACCGGGCAGTTCTGTTTCTGCAAGAATTTTTCAACGGAATCGATTTCATCAGGATCGTCGGCCGAGACAAGAATCAGCTCCAGACCTTGATTCTCGAAATGCTCATAGACCTTCATCAACTCCGGGAATTCGTCTACGCACGGAACGCACCAGGTGGCCCAGACATGAACAAGAACCAGTGGAGCGGCTGACGTTTCAATCCTGGCCTTGATATCGCTGGGTGTTGCTATCGTTATTTCCGGTGGTTGGGGAGCACAGGAAACCAGCGCGGCTATCAGAATCACTCCAAGCACTGAAAAAGGAGAATATCTCATCATCGATGGTCTCCACCTCCTGCACCTCTTTGCCGCTGCCCCTCCTGCCGGCAGAAGCGGGCCGAGAACATCGAATTGCTTCAGCAACGTCATCTGCTGCCACTGTTCCCAACGTTCGACCACTTGACCACCTTCCGCATGATCAAAAATCAATCCACATAATGCAGAAGTTCGGGCGCTCACACCAAGCATTAAGGCAACGTGGAATGACGAACAGATCGCACCAGCCTGGATAAACTCAAGCAGTGGAAGGGCCGGGCCGGATCGACAGGAGGGAGTGTAAAGGCCACCACCATCATTGGCACGGGCAGGGCGGGGCGTAAGGTTGCAGGAATAATCTTCTTGTCAGCAGGGATGGTCTCTGATAGACTCTGTTATTCCATGATGTCATGTAATCATTTATTGATGTAGAAAGGATACCCCATGGCCATCTCCCCAACAAGCGCGCCGGATATGAAGGTATGTCCCGAGCGGGCGCCGTTGTCCCGTCGGCCCCTGCTGACGGAGAGACAAGCGGGCGAGCTCGAATCACTCTTTAAGGTGCTGGGAAATCGCCATCGCCTGCGGCTGGTGCAGACCCTGGTCAAGGCCGGGGAAATGTGCGTCGGAGATCTGGCGAAAGCGATCGATATGCAGACACAAGCGGTGTCGAACCAGTTGAAACACCTGGCGATGCTCGAAGTGGTTAACGCCCGTCGCAATGGGAACAACGTCTACTACAGCGTAATTGACAATTGCGTGATTACCATGATGGAGCGGGGCCTTTGTCTGCTGGCCTGCGCCTCCGACCGTGATCAGGAGAGGGGATAAGGAGCCATGGCGGATCTGAACGATTTACGGATCGATCTGCCGGCGCCCAGGCCGGAGCGAAAGCGGCGTATGTCGTGGGGGGCGCCGATTTTTGTCGTCCTGTCGGTGGCGGTGCTGGTGCTGCTGTTCGGGAACCCGTTCAAGGGTAGTACCGACGAGAGCGCAGCCGGCGTCAACGACGATGGCGGCTCCGCGACGACTTTTGGTCAAACGGCCGCGCAGGTGGGTGCCGGGACGCAGGGGACCAGTGGCGGTTTTACAGCCGGCGGCTATCTGGAAGCGATTCCGCCGGGGCCACTGGTGGTATCAGCGCTGATCGGTGGCCGGGTGGCATCGATTGATGTCATCCCGGGGCAGACCGTCAGGGCCGGCGATCCGGTTGCCACCCTTGATGAGACGCGACTCAGACAGGAATTTCAACTGCAGGAGTCCCAGGTTAGTATCGCGCGGCGCAAACTGGAGTTAGTCATCGCCGGATTCCGCAGCGAAGAGATCGATGCAGCGCAAGCCGACCGGGCGAGCCATCTGGCGCAACTGGCGCAGGCCGAGGCGGAGTTCGAGCGGATTGACGCGCTGCATAAAGAAGGCGTGATCTCGGTGAGGGAGCTGGAAGAGGCTCGCTCAGGCTACGACCAGGCTGTTGCTGACCTGGAAGCCGTGGAGGCGCGTCTGACGCTGTATCAGTCGGGATCTCGAGCAGAAGAGATCGCTCTCGCCCGGGCTGAGCTGGAAGCGGCAAAAGCGGCGCTTTCCTATATCCAGTGGGAACTGGAGCAATGTCTGATTCTGGCGCCGGTGGGCGGGCTTGTGACAAAACAGTTCACCCAGCCTGGCGCATGGGTGGAACCGGGAACCGATGACCGGCTTTCATCGGCGCTGATCAGCATTCTTGACCCGACGCGGATACAGGCCTGGGTGGATGTGAATCAACGGGACAGCGCGGGACTCCATATTGGCCAGCTGGCCTGGCTGACAACCGACGCCTATCCGGCGCGGAAGGTCGCCGGCGAGGTGATTCAGATCATGCCGGTGGCGAACCTGCAGAAAAACACGGTCCAGGCGAAGCTGGCCATAGGGGAACCGCCGGCAGATTTTCGGCCGGATCTGAGCGTAAAAATCGAATTCCTGAGGGGTGCGACCAGCAGCAGAACAGCAACCTCCCAACAGGAGAAAATGCAGTAATGGCGCAGAACTCAACAGCGATTCAGGTGCTCGATGTCACCAAGACCTACACCAAGGCAGGAAACGATGTAACCCCTCTGGAGCGGGCGAATCTTTCCGTGACCAGCGGTGAATTCGTGGTGATGAAGGGCCCGTCAGGCAGCGGTAAATCAACGCTGCTCAATCTGGTGGCCGGGATTGACAAGCCCAGCAGCGGCCGGGTTGTGGTTTCCGGTGAAGACATTACCGACTACACCGAAGACGAACTCGCCGGGTGGCGCTCCCGGGCGATCGGATATGTTTTTCAGCAGTTTAACCTGATGCCAATCCTGACGGCGTACGAAAACGTGGAGCTGCCGCTACTACTGATGCCGCTCAAGGCAGCGCAGCGGCGCAAGCTGGTGGAGACGGCGCTGGAGGTGGTGGATCTGAGCGACCGGTCCGATCACTATCCGCGACAACTCTCCGGCGGGCAGGAACAGCGGGTGGCCATCGCCCGGGCGATTGTTACCGATCCGCAGGTGATTCTGGCCGATGAACCGACGGGGAATCTCGACCGTGACAGCGCCGAGGCGGTGATGACAATACTGGCAAAGCTGAACCGGAACTTCGGTAAGACGGTGCTGCTGGTGACCCATGATCCCCATGTCGCGGCATTTGGCAGCCGGGTGATGCATCTGGACAAAGGCGAACTGAGCGAGGAAGCAGCGGGATGAAGTTCGTATCGCTGATACTGAAAAACATGGTCCGCAGCAAGGTGCGTTCACTGCTCACCTTTGTGGCGATCATGATCAGTGTCTTCATTTTTGCCTCTCTGCTCAGCCTGGATCATGGCGTGCAGCGGATGGTCCAAGCCACCGGCGGTGACCAAGTACTGATCGTGTTCGAGAAGTACAAGGCCTGTCCGCCGTACAGCCGGCTGCCGGTGCACTACGCCGACCAGATTGAACAGCTGCCTCACGTGACGGCGGTGATGCCGGTGCGGTTTCTGCTGTCGTTCTGCGGGACGACGACCGATCTGGTGTCGATACATGGCATCGAGCCCGATCGGCTGCGCCGGTTTCGGGAACTGGAACTGCCGGATGCGCACTATGAAGCGTTTGCCGGTGAACGGGGCGCGGCGATTGTGGGCAGCAATATTGCGGCCAAGTATGGCTGGCAAATCGGGCAGCAGGTAACGCTGCCGCAGTTGCGGGGGATCGGCTTTACGGTGCGCGGGATTTACAGTGCCCCTGGCAGCAGTCTGGAAGAGGTGGTGCTGGTGGATCGGGAATATCTTGAAACGTCGATCAATGAAATTGGCGTGACCACGATGTTTCTCGTTGAAGTCGATGATCCGGCCCAGCTTGGCGCGACCGGGGCGATCATTGACGGGATGACCGCCAACTATGACAAGCAGACCAAGAGCGGTCCCGAGCGAGGGTTTATTTCCGATCAGATTTCGGGCTTTAAAGAGCTGGTTCACTTTTCACAGCTGGTGGCCTACGCGGCGCTGCTGATGCTGCTGGCGGCGGTGGCCAACAGTGTCTCGATGAGCGTGCGGGAACGGCTGCGGGAGACGGCGGTGATGAAGTTGCTCGGCTTTGACCGCCGCCTGGTGGCGCGATTGATACTGGTCGAGACGGCGCTGCTGGGATTGACGGCGGCGCTGTTTGGTGTGGGGTGTGCCTGGCTGGTTGTAACGCTCGGGCATGTGTCGATCAGCGTGGAAGGTTTTACCCTGTATCCGACCCTCACCTGGCGGATCGCCACCGGTGCGGTGGCGGTGGGGTTGATCCTGACAACAGTGGCAACCTATCTGCCGGCTTTAAGCAATGCGCGACGGCCGATCATCGATGCGCTGAGAGGGGTGGACTGATATGCGGTTGCCTCTGAAATACAACATAAAATCGATTATGCAGCGCCCGGTGCGCAGTGTGCTGGCCGTGCTGGGCATCGGTATGGCGATCAGTCTGTCGGTGATCATGATGGGGTTGACCCAGGGGCTGATCGGTTCGACGGCGGCGACGGGGGATGAGCGAAACGTGCTGGTGTTGAGTAAAGGCGCCGAATCGGTTGAGTTCAGCGCCCTTGATCCCCAGGTGCTGCATATCTTCGGTACTGCCAATGGAGTAACCGTTGCCGACGGAGAGGCGCTGGTGAGTCCCGAAGTGTATATCAACTCACTGGTTTCCATAGCTGGAAGCGAAGCCACGCCCACACCGGTAATCACCCGGGGCGTGCGGGACGTTGCGTATGCCGTGCATCCTCAGATCAGAGTGGAGCACGGCAGGGCACCGCGGCGAGGGTTCGAGATTGCCGTCGGTCCCCTGGTGGCGACACGGCTCGGTTTGGCCGAAGGGCAGCTGAACATTGGTGATCAGTTGCAATTCGAGGGAGAGAGCTGGGAGATCACCGGTATTCTCAGTGCGCCGGGGACGGCACATGAATCGGAGATATGGGCGCCCCTGGAAGACCTGATGGTGGCGTCAAAGAGGACGGATTACTCGATGCTGGTGTTGCAGACCGAAGATGTGGAGAGTCGGGATGCGTTGTTGTTTGATCTGAGAACGCGAACCGATATTCGCACCACCTGTCATGCCGAGGCCGACTATTACGGCAGCGAGGCGGAGCGGTTGAAACCGCTGCAGGCGGTGACGCTGACGATGACGGTGATGCTTGTTTTTGGCGGGCTGATGGCCGGGATGAATACGATGTACACCAGCGTGATGGGCCGGGTACGGGAGATGGCGGTGCTGCAGGTGACCGGGTATCGGCGGCGTGATGTGCTGGCCGGTTTCCTGTTCGAAGGCGTGGTGCTCAGCCTGATTGGCGGGTTGGTGGGCTGTCTGGCCGGATTGCTGGTGAACGGGCTGCCGATGAAGTTTTCCATGAGCGCATTTCGATTTCAAGTCGATGGGAATGTTATCGCCGTCGGGTTTATGATGGCGATTGCCATAGGCGTAGTGGGGACGCTGGTGCCGGTGATGAGGATCGCGCGACAGCGAATCGCTGAAGGATTGCGGGCAAATTAGTTGCCAATGAGGGGGCGGTAAGTCCGCTTTAGAGAGATGAAACAATGAATCAATTGAAGAACATGTTAGCCCTTGGTCTGGTGTTGAGCGTGCTGGTGGTCTGTTCATGCGAGCAGAAGGGAAGTGATTCAGCCACGACAAACGCTGAATCTGTTGCGGAAGCCAGCTATACACCCCTTGCCGGCGGAACGCTGTCTGTTGATGGTTCTGACGCTGTGCCGATTATCAGTGTTGCCCAGCTGGACAAGGATCCCGGATCCTATGCCGGAGTGGTTGCCGTTGAAGGCAAGGTTTCGGAGCGGTTCAACGATCGTTTCACGTTTATCATGGTTGATTGCGCGCGGATGGACGGTTGTGCCAGTGATTGCTGTTCCCCGGCAACGGTGCCTATTCGGCTGGCGCGGAGTGAGTATCGTGGCGAACTGCCGGCGCTGAAGGACAATGTGATTGTGGTTGGAGCACTGACGGTTACGGAGACGGGATACGAGCTGGAGGTTGCGCAGGTTCGGCGTGGTGCAGATGCCGTGCTGGAGAAGAAGAGCATCTAACATCACCACGGCCAGGTCGGCGCCTTCTGCTCGCCGATACCCCCATGCCGTTTAACGATTTCAGGCGATCCTGGTTACGGGATCCTGTGATATCATCGGGAAGGTAGCGTTTTTGCTACCCTGCACGTAAGGTCAGCAGTATGAAGCCCGAAGCGTTCGAAATG
>CBESOE010000046.1:0-26760 GCA_965531145.1 uncultured bacterium
GAGGAAGGCCTTGAGCAAGGTTTCCTGGCAGGCGTCCCGCGCCTCCTCCTCATCCCCCAGCAGGCGTCGGAGAAAGCGGTAGAGCGCTCCCTGCTGGCGTTTGGCCACCAGCCCGAAGGCCCGGCGACTTCCCTCCTGGGACAGCACAACCAACTGGGTATCGCTCATCGTCTCCACAATCGAACCTCCGGGTGGATTTCACCGTTCACCTGTATAAGACGCAAGCGGGCCGCTGACTGTTGAATAAAAACCGCAGGTTTGATTTTTTCCCGCCGGGGAGTAGCATATCCACTGTCCATCTCAGCCGAACCACTAAAGGGGTTTTACCATGCCTATTCAACCGTTCTGGAGCAGACTGATGATCATCACCGGAATCCTCCTCCCCCTGGCCTTCCACGCCGCACCGGGAGACACTCCCGGCAACACCACCGGAGAACCGGCCATGACCGCCATGACCGCCGCGACCATCGAGGCGGTGGTGGAGCAGCTGGTACAGCAGCACGGCCCCAACGAGGTACCGCGGATACGCCGCTGTGTGCCCCGGGCCGCCGCCGCCTGGAGAACAGAGGACGGCAGCGCCGATGTGTTCAGTGAGTTCTGCCTCGAGCAGTTCCAGCCCGACAACGGGTCGCTGGACAGGCTGACCGACCGCTACGAGCTGATCGCGGAACAGGTCAGCGGCTACCTGCACGAGATGAACCGCCTGCTCCGCGAACCGCTGGACCTGGACCAGGGCCCGATCATGCCCCTGGACCTGCTGGCGGCCCGGCTGAACCTGCGGAACCACCTGCAGGAAGATCTCTATGCTAACAAGGTGGCCTTCGCCATCCTGGTCAACCTGCCGGTCTACAGCCTGGAGGAGATGATCCAGCTGGGGCCGGAGTGGACCCGCCGGGAGTGGGCCCGGGCCCGCATGGCCCAGGCCTTTTCCGAACGGCTGCCCTCGGAGGTCTCACGGGAGATCAGCCAGGCCTTTCTCGATTCGGACCACTACATCAGCAGTTACAACATCCGCATGGACCGCCTGCTGAACAGCGACAATCAGCGGCCCTTCCCCGATGGTCTGCGGCTGATCACCCACTGGGGTCTCCGCGACGAGCTGAAGTCCCAGTACAGCGAACCGGACGGCCTTGACCGGCAGCGCCTGATCCAAACGGTGATGGAACGGATCATCCGCCAGGAGATCCCGGCCGCCGTCATCGACAACCCCGACCTGCTCTGGGCACCGGAGGGCAACCAGGTCTACCAGCTGCCGGCTGAAGGCAGCGCCATCGGCACACCGCTGGATGAGGAACGGGAGGCCGACGAACGCTACGCCCAGTTGCTGAAGATCTTCCATGCGGTGCGCCTGGCCGACCGGTGGTCACCGGACCAGCCCACCTTTATCCAGCGCCGCTTCGAACGCTACCGCCAGATCCCGGCCCCGGAAGTAGCCCGCCTGCTGGTCAGCATCCTCTCCTCACCCGAGGCGGCAGAGGTGGGCCAGTTGATCTCCCACCGCCTGGGACGGCCGCTGGAGCCCTTCGACATCTGGTACAACGGTTTCGCCCCCCGGGGCAGCCATCGCGAGGAGGAGCTTGACCGGCTGGTCAGGGAGCGCTACCCCGACGTGGCCGCCTTCCAGGCCGACCTGCCGGTGATCCTTGGCAAACTCGGTTTCAGCAAGGAGGACGCCGAATTCCTGGCCGGCAAGATCGTGGTGGACGCCTCCCGCGGCGTGGGCCACGCCTCCGGCGCCGAACGGCGTGAGGACTCGGCCCACCTGCGCACCCGGGTGGGAGAAAGCGGCATGGACTTCAAGGGCTACAACATCGCGGTCCACGAATTCGGGCACAACGTCGAACAGGTGCTGACCCTCAACCGCATCGACCACACCATGCTCCAGGGGGTGCCCAACACCGCCTTCACCGAGGCCTTCGCCTTTATCTTCCAGGACCGGGACCTCGAGTTGCTGGGGCTCACCGAAGAGAACTCCAACGTCAAACACCTCAAGGCGCTGGACAATTTCTGGTCGGTCTACGAGATCGGCGGGGTGGCGCTGGTGGACATGGAGGTCTGGGGCTGGATGTACGATCACCCCG
Source organism: uncultured bacterium (assembly GCA_965531145.1). Classification (GTDB taxonomy): domain Bacteria; phylum Acidobacteriota; class JAQAZP01; order JAQAZP01; family JAQAZP01; genus JAQAZP01. Next base: position 2,082 of record CBESOE010000046.1, read on the forward strand.
AGGCCACCCCGGCCCAGCTGCGGGAAGCGGTGATCAGGATCGCCGGGGATATCTGGAACCGTTACTACGCTCCGATCTTCGGCAGAGGCGACGAGATCCTGCTGGGTGTCTACTCGCACATGATCGACGCCGGGCTCTACCTCCCCGACTACCCCATGGGGCACATCATCGCCTTCCAGGTCGAAAGCTACATGGAGGGGAAGAACCTGGCCGAGGAGATGAAGCGCATGTGCGCCCAGGGCAGCATCACCCCCGACGCCTGGATGCGCGGAGCCACCGGATCACCCATCTCCACCGAGCCGCTCTTGGCCGCCACCAGGAAGGCGGTGGCGGCGCTGGGGGAATAGATAAGAGGTGACGGTCACCCGTTTTGCTCTGTGGTCCTGAGAACCTGCTGTTTTCAGGAGGTGGGCTCAGCTGCCGTACCCTCTTGGGACAAAGCCAGGTAATCTTTCGCGCGGTCCTTGTCACCGGTGGCGGCGTAGAGCCCGGCAATGTATTTACAGAGTTTGCGGGTGCGCCAGTGATCGTCGCCGAGGATGGCCCGCACACCCGCGAGGCTGGTCAGCAGTTCTTTTTCGGCCTCCTGGTAGCGTTCAACACTGACCAGGGTTCGCCCGTAGGTGGAGTGGATCCAGGGTTTGAGCCAGTGACTGTCATCGAGCACGTCTCCAGAAGTACGGATCGCCTCCTCAAAATACGGCAGCGCCTCCTCGCCGCGGTCCATGATGGTCAGCTGCATGCCCAGGTTGTGCAGACCGATAATCACGCTCTGGCTCTGGTCGCCGTGTACCCACCGCCGGGATTCCAGGGACTTTTGGAACATCTCCAGGGCCTGCTCATGCTGTTCCAGTTCCTGATAAATGAAGGCCAGGTTGTTCAGAGCGATGGCGGTTCGTGGATGATCGTCACCAAACTCCTCTTGAAACCAGGAGTAGGCCTCCTCCAGGATCGGTCGTGCCTGCTCGCGCTTCCCCTGCTGCCGCTGGACGTTCCCTAGCGCCGCCATGGTGGTGATGGTCTCTTCGTCCTTTGATTCCTTCACGGTCTCTGATCGCCTCAGGCACTCTTCGAAAAGCCGTTCCGCCTCGTCCAGATTCCCCTTTTCCCACATGACCAGGGCCAGCTCATGATAGGAGGTGGTTCGCGTTGGGTGATTCTCACCGAGATTCTCCGCGGCAAGATCAAACCCTTTACGCGTCCACTGTTCGGCCTCCTCCAGTTCCCCCAGATCCAGATGGAGGCTACCGAAATCGAGCAGCAAATCCACCTGGGCTTCCAGGGGGAAATCCACCAGCTGGTCACTGATCTCCATGGCCCGCTTCAGGTGCCGCTCCGCCTCGTCATACAGACCGAGGCTGCGGTAGGTGTATCCCAACCGGTGGTGAGCCTGGGCCGCCACCTCCGGCTGGTCCCCCAGGGTCTCGTCCAGTTTGAGGGAGGCCCGTTCCAGAAGATCCACCACCTTGACCTCCCGCCCATCGGCCCAGGGGTCGGGGGCTGCAAGCATCTCGGAGAGGTAGGTGTTGAGCAGCTTGGATTTCTGCGCCTCGGTTTCGGCCCGGCTGCGGGCTTTTGCCGTGGAGCTCCAGCCGGCCAGTGAAATGATCAGGCCGGCCACCAGGGCCGCCACGGTCATGACGATGCCGCTGACCATGGCCCGGTTGCGGCGGGCGAACTTGGTGAACTGGTAGATGAAGCTCGGCGGGTGGGCGCTGATCGGTTCATTGTTCAGGAATCGCTTGAGATCGGCGGCCAGTTCCGCTGCTGAGCCGTAGCGCCGCTCTTTTTCCTTTTGCAGGCACTTGCCGATGATCGTTTCCAGATCGGCAGGGAAGTTGGAGCCGGAGGCCCCCAGGGTGTTCGGACTATCGTGCTCGATGATTATTGCCGCTTCGCTGATGCTTTTCCCGGCAAGGGTCTGGGGCATTCTGCCGGTGAGCAGTTCGTAGCCCAGCACACCGAGGGCATAGATGTCGGTGCGCATGTCCAGCTCCATGTGCCGTCCACGCACCTGTTCGGGACTCATGTAGGACAGGGTCCCGATGATCTGCCCGATGTCGGTCTGCATGGTAGTGGCCTGCATGTCGGCATCGGTGATCCGGGCCACACCGAAGTCCAGCACCTTGGGCTGCCCGTCTCCTCGCACGAGGATGTTTGCCGGCTTGAGGTCCCGGTGAACGATCCCTTTGAGGTGGGCGTGGTTCACCGCATCACAGACCTTGATCAGCAGTTCCAGTCGCTCTGCCCTTCCCAGTTCGCGCTCGTCAGCGAACCTGGTGAGCGGCGGGCCGTCGATCAGTTCCATGGCGAAATAGGGTTGAACGCCGTGATCGGTCTCGGTGGTCGCGGCTTCGTGGATCTGGGCGATACCGGGGTGGTCCAGACGGCCCAGCACTTCTGCTTCAAGTTCGAAACGTCGCAGCAGCTGCGGGCTGACCGGGCCGCCACGGATCAGTTTCAGTGCTACCTCCCGGCGGGGCTGCTCCTGCTCCGCCCGGTAGACCACGCCCATGCCGCCGGCAGCAAGGATCTCGATGATGCGGTAACTGCCGAGGGTCTTGCCGACCCAGGGATCCTCGCGGTCCGCCGATCCGATGACCGGCTGCTTCATGAACCCGTCGGCACCGGCATCGGCCTGCAGCAGTGAGACGACTTCCGCATACAGCTCCGGATCGTCACCGCACGCTTCCTTGAGGTATGGGTCCCGTTGTTCAACGGGCAGACCGTGGGCCTCTTCCAGCAGCTCCATCACCCGTTCAAGCCGCTGGTCATCAGTCATCGCCGGTGGTTCCCTTGCTCTCCAGTTCCCGGAGCAGCCAGGCCCGGGCATAGATCCAGCGCCGGCGCACCGTGCGATCCGAGATGCCGAGGACTTCGGCGATCTCCTCCTCGGTGAGGCCGCTGAAGTATTTCAGTTCCACCACCTGCCGCGATTCGGCGGATTGCTTGTCCAGCTTGTCCAGGGCCTGGTCCAGGGCCAGGATGTCCACCTCGGAATCACCGGCCCCGGCCGCCAGGTCCAGGGTCACCCGGTGCAGCTGTCCATACCGCTTGTCCCGGTTGCGCTTGCGCGAGTGATCCACCAGAACCCGGCGGATCTGGCGGGCGGCCACGCGGAAGAAGTGCAGCCGGTTGTGCCACTGCACGTTCGTTTGTTCGAAAAGTTTGAGGTAGACCTCGTGGACCAGGGCGGTGGGTTGCAGGGTGTGGTCCGGACGTTCCAGCTGGAGCTGGTGGGCGGCCAATCCGCGCAGTTCGCCGTAAACCAGTTCGATCAGTTGATCGAGCGCCAGCTCGTCTCCGTGATCGCTGGCTTCCAGGAGCCGCATCAGTTGTTCGGCAGGTTCTCCCATGACCCGGCCTCGTGAGGAAATCCCGGAGGGGCAAAGACCAGTAAGACATTGAAAATAAGGGTAGTGGAAAGCCGGGCTGCAGTCAAATGGCACCTGTCGTCGGTGGAATCAAAAAAATCCCCCGGGCGCGCTGCCATCCGAGGGATTTTGCATAGGCAATAACAGTGGGGGGCTACTCTTCCTCCACCGCCACTTCCACTTCCTTTTCCACGTCGGTGTCGGTGACCACCTTGTAGGCGTAACGCTTTTTGATCTCCCGGGAACGGTCGCTCCTGGTCATCTCCGTGTCGTCATTGGGGCAGGTGTATACACCCTTGTCCTTTTCCCTGGGCACCGAAATCACCAGGCCGCACTCGCTGCAGATGTAGGCCAGACCGCAGTGGATGGTCTCGAAGTCCTTGCAGATCAGGTTCTTGTCCTTGTCGCTGACGATGGCGCAGTGCTTGCCCGCGTGGGCGTCATCACTGATGAAAATGGCATGGTGGCCGTCGAGGTGGTGCTCCTCGCCGGTGGTCACCTCGGTCCAGATATTGTCACCCTCGGAGGTGGTGATGATCTTGACCACCTGGGGTTCGCCCTCCTCACCGTCCAGAGCGATGGTGAAAACAGAATTCTCCGCACCGTCCACACCCTCGTAGGTGAAGGTCCAGGCGTCACCATCCTGCTTCATGGTCAGGGTGCCGTCGCCCAGTTCGATTACCTTGCCGTCTTCGAGTTCCGAAGTGGAGAGGGCGATGGCTTCGACCTTCTTTTCGTGTTTCTCACATCCGTGCCCGGCAACGGCCGGCAGCGCTGCGGCAGCGAAGATACAAACGGCCGCAAAGAGATAAACGTATTTCCGCATGGTCGATCCTCCTCTTTTCCCGGGTTCCCCGGACTCCGGTCCGGGACAATCTGGCACAGCCGCCCGTCAGCCGGGCGCCGTTCCGTTACGATTCCTGTCTTTATGGCACAACAAGATGCCGCCACCGAACTCTACATCAGGTACTCAGCAATTTCCATGCCGGAAGGGGACTCAGGAAGTGGGAACGCCATCGGGGAAGACCGTGGTGAAATACCACCAGTAGTCCTCGGTCAACTTTCCGCCGTCGGGGGTCACCAAACCTTCTCCACGCAAGGTGACGGTGTAGGTCTGACCGGGCTGGAGGGGTCGCAAGGGATCGAAGACACAAGTTTGCGCATCATCGAGACAGTAGACGCCGCCGGTCACCGGGCAGCCCGAGTGGTCCACCAGCAGCAGGTCGCGGGGGTCGAGGCTTTCGGGGTCGATGGCGCTGTTCAAGCGGAAGCGGATGTCCTCCTTCAGCGTGATGCCGGTGGAGAGGTGGCGTGGCTGGTGGTCCACCAGACTCAGCCCGGATGGGGACAGCCGCAGATCCTCCGCCGAGGCCGGGATGCTGTACTCGGCGGAAGCGGCAATCATGGCCTGCGTGCCGTACCAGACCATCTCCGGCGGCGGGGCCATGACCACCAGGGCCTCGGGAACCGGCGGGGCGAGCACCAGACCCAGGTTCACATCGGCATCATCGATGGCATCGATCAGCAGCACGGCCAGGATCACCGCGGCCACCCCGGCGGCCACCACCACGGCAACCGGGGTCTTCTCCAGAACGATGCCGATGTCAGCGTTCTCTCCTTCCCGAAGGGTAAAGGCTTCGCGGGTGTCGCCACTGAGGTCCTCCCACTCTCCGTCCTCGGTGACCCGGTAACGCACCTCGGCCGCGTACTCCCCGGGCACCAGGCCGGCCATCCGCCACTGGCCCGAGACTTCCCGCCGCAGGAGCTGCGGTTGCCTGCCGTCGAGATAGTAGAGTTCGGTGATCACCCCGTCCACCGTGGGCCGGCCCAGCCGGCGGTGCTTCTCCTCGAGGTAGACCGAGAGGCTGACCGACATGTCGCTGTCCAGCGAGGCCTGATTGACCACCCGGGTGTTGACGCAACCGGAAAGGGAACAGAGGAAGAGGCAACAGGCTGTGAGTGCCGCGATACACGCGCGATGGACCGATTGTTCCTTCCGCTGACGATTCATCCTCTCTCCTCCCTGCTGCCCCAGCTTTTACGGTGCCGTGCCCGCACCCCTGACGCCTGCGCCACCACTTTGCATAGCAACCATCGTGCCAGTGGTTCCACTTCGCCGATAAACCTCATAAACCTTTCCCCTGGAAGGCTTTGCCACTCGACTTGGCGGCTGAGTCCAAACACCGGTCCTGCCCGTGGCGCCCGGCCATCCGCAAAAAGGGACAGCGGCCGGGAAGGAGAATCACACCCCGGTCCGGGTTGCCCGGTTTTCCCCACCACCCCCCCCGTTGTAAGATGGGGAGGAGGAGAGTGGCCATGAGGGCGGATGTCAACGGCCTGCCAGCTGAACCCGATCTCGCCGGATTGCTTCCGGCGGAGGTGCAGGGCTTCACCCCCGGCGAGGAGGACCGTTTCTTCACCGCCGATACACTCTTTGAGCTCATCGACGGCGGGGCCGAAATCTACCGGGCGCTCAACGTCCACGCCACCGTCAACCGCCGATACAGCCATCCCGATTCCAGCGATATCATCGCCGACATCTTTGACATGGGCTCGGCCACCGACGCCTACGGCGCCTACCACAACGACATCCGTGAGGGCGCCGCTGCCGATGCAGGCTGCGAGTCCGAATATCAGGGCGGGTCCCTCTACTTCTGGAAGGACCGCTACTTTGTCTCGGTGGTGGCGCTGCACGAAACGGAGCAGACCACCGGGGCGGTGCACGGCATCGGCCAGGCCATTGCCGCCGCCATCCCCGGTGATGCCCCTCCCCCGGACCTGGCAGACTACCTGCCCGAGACTGGTCTGCTGTCCGAGCAGATCTATTTTTTCCACGACCACCCGGGGCTCACCCGGCGGTTCAGGGTGGGGGACGGCAACCCGCTGCTGCTCACCCGGCAAACCGAGGGGCTGCTGGCCCGCTACCGGCCGCTGACCGGCGGTGAGGGCTCCCCGCCGTTCGTCATGCTGCTGATCAGATACGCCACGGCAGCTGATGCGAAACGGGCCCACCGCAATTTCCGGGCGGCCCACGCGCCGGGATGGCGGGAGCAGACCGCGGTGAACATCCCGGGCGGCGGGTGGACATCCACCTGCCTGGTGCAGGAGACAGTGGCCGTGGTGATCGGCGCACCGGCCCGCAGAGATGTCAGACAACTGATCCATGAGGTACAACAACTGCTCCAGGACCCGGGAGGTGACCCATGACCGGCAAGAAGAACGACCTGACCCGGCGCGATTTCCTGCAGGCCATTTCCGGTGCGGCGGTGGTGGGCGCCACCGGGAGCAGCCTGCTCGGCATGGGAACCGCCCACGCAGCCACTGCCCCATCCTCGAAAACCACCCTGGTGGGCAAGTCCACCGTGGTATTGGTGCGCGATGCTGCCGCCCTGGACGAGAAGCGCACGGTCAACGGCCCGGTGGTCTCGAAAATGCTCGACCAGGCGGTGGCGGCGCTGTTCGGCGAGGAGACACCGGAAAAGGCCTGGAGCCGCCTGTTCGGCCCGACGGACATTGTGGGCATCAAGACCAACGAGTGGGAATTCCTGCCCACCCCGCCGGCTCTGGAGGAGGCACTCCGCCGCCGGGTGGCCGGAGCCGGGGTGCCGGCGGACAAGATCACCGTGGCCGACCGGGGAATCCATGAGAACCCGGGCTTCACCAAGGCCACCGCCCTGGTCAATATCCGGCCCATGCGGACCCACCACTGGTCCGGGGTGGGGAGCCTGCTGAAGAACGTGATCACCATCACCCCTTCGCCCTGGGACTGGCACGGCGACTCCTGCGCCGACCTGGCCGGCCTCTGGCAACTGCCGGGGATCAAGGGCAAGGTGCGGCTGAACATCCTGGTGATGCTCACCCCCCTGTTCCACGGCAAGGGGGCCCACCACTACCAGGCCGAATACACCTGGCCCTACAGCGGGCTGATCGTGGGCGTCGACCCGGTGGCGGTGGACGCCACCGGCCTGCGGATCCTCGAGGCCCAGCGCAAACTGCACTTCGGCGAGAACCTGCCCTTCACCGTGCCGCCGCACCACATCCGGCTGGCGGAGGAGAAGCACGGTCTCGGCATCGCCGACCCGGACCGGATCAACATCATCAGGATCGGCTCCATGGAAAACGCCCTGGTCTGAGCGCAGATGCCGGGTTGCTGCCAGGTTCTGTCAGTTCTGTTCCCCTGTGCTGCACAAAATGCCCCTGCCCCGCCGTGGATCCACCGAGGGACACCAGCGCCGTTCAACCAGCCGCCCTACCCGCCGGCCGGGCACAGCGACTTGTCGAGCTGCACGGTCACCGGTATGGCGCCCTAGTACGGGCCGCCGGTCACCACCTCACTGGATAGAGAAGAGGCTCCATCACCGCAACGAGGTGATGGAGCCTCTTTTAGTCGGCGGTGCGGGTGCGCACAAGACGAAGGCCAAAGGAGTTGTTGTTGGCGGTGGGCCGGTAATTCCCCCGGTAGGCGGAGCGGCAGTCCCAGGCACGGAAATCCCAGCCCCCGCCGCGCAGCACCCGGGTCTTCCCCTTGTCCGGCCCCCGGGGGTTCCTGATGGCGGAATATTCGTAGTAGTTGCGGTCATAGTAGTCGGAGCACCACTCACCCACGTTACCGTGCATGTCGTAAAAACCCCAGGCATTGGGCTTCCTGCTCCCCACGGGATGGGTGCGATCCTCGGAATTGTGGCAATACCAGGCCCAGGGGGCCAGGTGGGCTTCATACTTGCAGCCCACGGTGTTGATCTCACCACCGAAAAAGGACCGGGCGGTGCCCGCACGGCAGACATACTCCCACTCCGCCTCGGTGGGCAGGCGAAAGCGGCCGGCGCCGGCGGATGAATTGAGCGTGGCCACGAAAGCCTGGGCATCGTTCCAGGAAATCCGGTCCACCGGACGGTCGGCGCCCTTGAAATTCGAGGGATTGCGGCCCATCACCTTCTCCCACTGGGCCTGGGTCACCTCGTAGGTCCCCAGCCAGAAGCCCTGGCTGATAACCACGGTGTGCTTGGGGCCCTCGGCGGTGTGTGTGCTTTTCTTTTGGGTGACCGTGCCCATCCTGAAGGTGCCCGGCGGGACCCAGACAAACTCCATCTCCACCCCCTGGCCGATACTGAAACTGCGGGTCATGCCGCGGGACTGCCACAGCCGCTTCTCAGCATCATCGAAAAGGGTAGTATGGCGCTCCAGGCGGCTGTCCTCGGGAGCGAGTTCGCGGAACCGCGTCAGGGCCTGACCGGCATCCTCCAGGCCCTCCACGGTGCCGGCAGTGACCCCCCGATCGATCCGGGTTGCCAGGCCCGCCAGTTCCGCCTCATCGGCCAGTGCTTCATCCGGGGTGGATTCGGCGACAGTCTCGTTCTCCTCCCCTTCCGTCACGTTCTCCTTACCGATGACCGGGAGGTCCGGTTCCTGCTCAGTCACCTCGGCCTCGGAAATCACCTCTGGAATTGTCTGGACCGGGGCGGACACGGGCGGCTGCTCCACTTCCTTCTGTTGTGCGGGCTCCGGGGAGGTGACCTCGGTGGGACGCACGGTCCGCGCCCCTTTCGCCGACTCATCCTCCACCTCCGCCAGAGCCGGCTTACCACCCACTGCCGCCGGCTCCGTGGTACGAACAGCTTTCCCCGCCGGCAGACCGGTCTCTTTTTCAGCACTCTTTTCCGGCAGCGACTTCTCGGTCCCGGCCGGGGTATCACCGATATCGCCGGCAATCTCACCAGCCTCACCAACGGCCTCATCAACGGCCGTTTCACCGGCAGCCTCTTCCCCATCCCCGGGCGGAATCAGCCGGGCGCTCTGTTGACCCTCTTCCAGGGTGACGGGGCCGGTGTCCCTGTTCCACCAGACCACCACCAGCAGGACCGCCAGCAGGATGGCCATGGCCCCGATCCAGGCCAGGATGATCCTGCGCACCCCGAACCGCTTGGCCAGGCCGGGGCGCGGGGCGCCGTGCACGGCGTCGGCGGCAGGCAGCTCTTCCACCGGCTCCAACGGCAATACGGTCTCGCCGGTTTCTGTGGGAAGTTCCAATCCACCGACGGCAACCGTGGGTGGCGGTTCATATGCCGGCGGCTCCTCTTCCGGGGGCGTTACCACGAGGGGTTCGTCCACGGACAGCGGCTCATCAGGCTGTTCCCCCACCACCCGCAGAGCCTCGAGGACCTCCGCCGCGGTCTGCGGACGGTCATCCGGGTTCCGGGCCATCATGCGCATCACCAGCCGGTCCACGGCCCGGGGTACCTCGGGATTGATCTCGCGCACCGATTTTTCCGGATCCTTGATCCGCTGGTGCAGGATGGCCATCGGCATGTCCGCCTCGTACGGGGGCTGTCCGGCAAGCATCTGGTAGAGCACGCTGCCCAGCGAGTAGAAATCAGCGCGATGATCAACATCGTCGCCTTCCAGCTGCTCCGGCGCGATGTAGATCGGGCTGCCGAACATGGTGCCCGGCCTGGTCAACCGGGTTTCCTCGAGGGTCAGGGCGATGCCGAAATCGGTGAGCACCACCTTCTGCTCCCGGGGATCGACGATGATGTTGGCCGGCTTCACATCGCGGTGGATCACCCCTGACTCGTGGGCCGTGCCCAGCGCGTCGGCCAGCTGCCCGGCAAAGAGCAGGGCCCTGTCGAGCGGCAGGCGGCCCTCCTCCTCGATGTATTCGTCGAGGGTGTCGCCCACCAGAAATTTCATCACGAAGTAGTAGGCGCCCTCGCTCTGGCCGATGTCGTAGATGGTGACGATGCTGGGGTGATCGAGGGCCGCCACGGACCTCGCCTCGCGCAGAAAACGCTCAACAAATTCCTTGTTCCGCGCCAGGTTGGCGGGCAGGATCTTGATTGCCACGAACCGCTTCAGTGCCGGCTGGACCGCACGATACACCACGCCCATGCCACCGGAGCCGATGACGTCCTGGATCTCGTACGGTCCAATCTTTTTCAGTTCAGGGTCCATGGTTGAGCAGAGACAAAACTCTGAAGGCCGGCCGCGGCCGCCGCAGCGGGTCGTGATTAAAGAATAGTGTTGTCCCGGAAAAGCGTCAAGCCGTTCCATTGGAAATACCAACGCCCCGGAGGGATTCTCCCCCCGGGGCGTTGGTTGTCAGGTCAACCGCTTCAGGGCGAGATGCCCACCACGGTGCAACTGCCGCCATCGGTGTCGCCGGACGGCATGTAGGGCGGCTGGTTGTAGGGCGCCGGGGTTACATCCTCCACCGTGAGAGTGAAGATGTTGGATCCCACCAGTGTGGGATAGGCGGGCAGGTTCTGCTGCCAGCTGGTGCTGTACGTTTCTCCCGGTCCGAGGTTGGTATAGCCTGCGCGCCAGTTGTTGTAGACCACGCCCCCGGCCAGTTCCGCCGCGATCCGGCCGGCCATGCGGCGCGTGCCGTCGGTGGCCAGGTTCTGCATCTCCACGCTCATCGAGAGGCTGAAGGGCAGCACCCCAAACTGGGGCAGGCAACTCAGCGTGGCGCCAACCGTCTGGTTGGAGGTCACCGTGATCACGTTGGTGAAGATGTCGGGATTGCCGTTCTGGGTCGAGGGGTAGCAGGGGTAGACGTAATCACCACCCACGGCCAGACCCATGTAGTCACCGAGGAACTGGCCTGACCCGCCGGCGTAATAGCTGTCAAAAGAGGCCGGGGTGAGCCGGTACTCGGTGAAGCTGGCGCCGCCGTCAACGCTGAGGGCGTAGTAGGCATCGAACATCCCGTGCTGCACGCCGTCGTTCTGCACCGTGTGGCGGGTGTCAAGATAGAGCAGGTGCAACCGCCCCTCCTGGTCCACCTCGATCCAGGGCCAGAACTGGTCGCCGGCCGGGCTGGAATCGCCGTTGACCACCTGCGGGGTGCTCCAGTTGCTGCCCTGGTCGGTGGAAATGGTCAGGTAGATGTCGACGTTGCGGTTGCCGCCGTCCCAGTTGGTGGTGTCGAAGTAGGCACAGTAGAGGGTGCCGTCGTTGGGGTCCACCGCCAGGTAGTTCAGCGAGGGGACACGAAAGGTGCCGGGGAAGCGGTCGGAGCCGTGGGTATCCCAGACGTCCATGCGGGTGGCGATGGTGATCGCCGGATCGAAGGAGACGCCGCCATTGAGGCTGCGGCGGAGCATCACCCCGTCGTAGTAATCCCAGTAGGCCACGTACAGCTCGCCGCCCGGGCCCACCCGGGGCAGGAAGCCGATGCCGCTGCCCAGCGACGTGGGCGAGGTCCAGCTGTCACCCATGTCGGTTGAATACTGGCTGCCATAGTTGAACGTGTGGTAGACCCGGGTGCTGTCCGGGTCACCCGGTTCGATTCCCGCGGCCAGCCAGCCCTTGTCGATGCCGCCGTCAACGATGGTCATCACCGACGGCTGGAAGGTGGATGCCCCGGGGTTCTTGCGGGCGACAAAGACACCGCCGTTGCCGGTCCAGGACATACCGCCGGCCCAGAGGGTGCCGGTGCGGTTGTCGTAACAGGTCATGGGATCACCCTCGGTGCTCCCTTCGTGACCGGCCGGCGGGCGCAGCAGCATGTCGGTCCAGGTCTGGCCGTAGTCGTTGCTCACCGATATGCCGGTGCGGTACTGCCCCATGCGGTAGTCGTTCCAGCCACCCACCACCTCGTTGGGGTGCAGGTGCAGCGAGGCCATGGTGGTCTCGTTGGCCGTGGCCGAGCCGCCATCGTCGATGCGGACCTGCGGCCCCACAGTCACTTCCTGGGCCGCGGTCCCGGGGGAGAGAAAGAGCAGGCCGCAGAGGGCCAGCCCGAAGATTCCGAACCGTATTCCGTACTTCTTCATCATTGCTGGCACTCCTGTCATTTCGCCGGTTCCGGCATCTTCTTCTCGAGCAGGGGGAGGAACTGGGCGGGCATCTGGTAGCCGAGGGACCGGGCCTGGTGCACGCCGGCCCAGGCGTTCTCGTAATCCCCGCAATAGTAGTCGACGATGGCCAGGCGGCCGTGGGCCTCCGCATCGGACGCATCGAGGTCGATCACCCTCAGCCAGGCCTGCCGTGCGGCCTCGTAGTCACCGCCCATCTGCATCGCCCAGGCCAGCTGCTTCTGCGCCTCGAAGTGGTCCGGCGAGAGATCCAGCGCGGTGTTGAAGGAAGCGATGGCCTCCTTTTCCTTGCCCTTGCGCAGCAGAGCCTGCCCCAGGTCGGTCAAATACACCGGGCTCTCCGGATCCATGATCACCGCCCTGGTCAGGGCACCGATGGCAGCAACACGGTCATTCTTCTCGAAAAGGTAGTAGAGACCACGCTGGTGGGCATCACCGGCGGAGGCAAAAACCTCGGCATCGGGAAGCGGGTCGGCCGCCGTCCGGTCCACCACCACCCGGCCCGAATCATAGGAGAGGCCGCGCAGGGCGTCGGCCATCCGCTTCTCCTTGTAGCTCTGTCCGGCGGCCGGGGGTGAAAGCTCGCCGCTATTGGCCGTAGCCACGGCTCCGGCTGCCACCGGGGCCGCGTCGTCGGTCACGGCCGACTGCTCTGACGGCTCTTCGCAGCTGCAGCCGCTGAGCACAACAGTGCAGACCAGGAGCGCCATTGCACAGAATCTGAGGGTGATCATTGCTTTCCTCCATTGGAGTCTTCGGGACCCGGGCGGGGTCCGCACTGAATATACGGTCCTGTGGGACCTGATTATCATCTTCGGCAACCCGGAATCCGCGGTGGCGAGTCCGCGACATCGGCTGGCTGGTCAGCGGCGGTGATCCGAAGCGGGTCATTCCGTGCCGCCGGGCGGAATCAACCCGGTTGTGACAATAAATCTAATGCCGCAAGGGCGGAAATGTCAATCTTGGTGTTTTCAGTCAGTCCTTGACCGGCTTGCCGGTCTTATACATGGTCTGGAAGCCATCCTCGGCCACTTCGGCCGAAAACTTCCGCACCCACTTGACCATCTTGTTCCAGGTATTGGTCAGGGCCGTGCCGCTGGTCACCCTGGTGTGCAGGCCGGCCAGCAGTTCCCCGCTCTCTTTGTCAATGAACTTCATTTCAATCCTGGCCAGCCCCTTGCCGGCCATGGTGGGGGCCAGAAATCGCACCGCCTTGTTCCCCCGGGTGCAGTCGACGATGCGGCCGGTGACCAGCACATCGCCTTCCTCCAGCGAGACGCCGGCCCGGCCCACCAGATCGATGCCCAGTTGCAGTTCGAGCATTGCCGGCATCTCGCCGCTGATTTCGCGAGCCAGTTCCAGGTCCTCTTCATCGCGTTCGCCGGCGTCGGGGCCGACAAACACCGGCACCGGCCAGGGCTCGAAGTGAAAAGTGTGGTCATCGACTGAGAACCCGGGACTGACCCAGAGGTAATCGACGGATGACGATTCGCGGAACTCCCTCGCACCGCCAAACCACTCCGGGTCCAGTGTCCCCTTGTCCAGCACCGCCTGGCCGGCCACGGCCGGACCGCTGCAGAGCAGGGAAAGGCAGACCACCGACCAGAGAACCGCCGCCGGGGCATGGTGTCCAGAATGCCGTGTCATCGTCTACTCCTGTCAAAACCTCCCCGCCGCCACCGTGGCACCGCGAACCATCCCGCTGTCAAAGGCATCGAGAGCGAACCACTGGCTCACCTCCGAACTGTTGTAACGGAACACCACCACCGGTGAGCCGAGGGCCGGATCGGGCCCGCCACCCACCACGATCTCGTCACGGCCGTCGCCGTCGAGGTCGGCGGAGGCGAAGACCCTGGCGCCGAATCTGGCCGAGGCTTCGGGCAGGGCGAAGAAATTCAGGCCGGGAAGGGCCTCGAGGGAGGTACCGTCGTAGTTCCAGCCGCGGACATGGGCGGCGAACAGACCCGAGGGCCCGGGGGCGGTGATGATCTCGTCCACGCCGTCACCGTCCACGTCGCCGCACGCCACATTGACGCCGAACTTGTTGGTACCGTAAGCCATGAAACTGACCGCGGACAAGGGTGCGGCGGTGCCGCCGTCCACGTTCCAGCCCCGCACGTGGGGCCCGAAGACCGCACCTGGCCCGGCGCCGGAGATGATCTCGTCATAGCCGTCACCGTCGATGTCGCCGGCGGTGATGTTGACCCCGAACTTCAGGGTGCCGTAAGCAAAGTAGCTCACGCCGGCCATGGACGTTATCGCGCCCGCTCCGTCGTAATGGAACGCCCGGACGTGGGGCCCGAACACGGCTCCCGGGCCGGCGCCGGTGATGATTTCATCACGGCCGTCGCGGTCCAGGTCACCGGCGGTGACATTGACGCCGAACTTGAGGGTGCCGTAAGCGATGAAGTTGAGGCCGGCCATCTGGGTGCCGTCGGCGTTGAAGCCGCGCACGTGGGGGCCGTACACCGCTCCGGGGCCGGCGCCGGTGAGCAGTTCATCGGTGCCGTCGCCATTGACGTCACCGCAAGTGACGTTCACGCCGAATCCGGTGGCGCCGTACGGGGTGAACTCCACCTCGTGCACCGCACCCTCTTCGGCCGGGAACACACGAACCATGGGCGGGTTGGCCGAATCGGGACCGGGCCCGGCCACCAGTTTGGGCTCTCCCCCGCCGCCGGCAATGGTGATCACGTTGGTGAAGATGTCCGGGTCGCCGTTCTGGGTCGAGGGGTAGCAGGGATAGACCCGGTTGCCGCCCACGGCCAGCCCCATGTAGTCGCCGAGAAACTGGCTGGAGCCGCCGGCATCGTAACTGTCGAAGGATTCCGCGGTGAGCCGGTATTCGGTCCAGGTGTCGCCCCCATCCTCGCTGATGGCGTAATAGGCGTCGAACATGCCGTGGAGGGCATCGTCATCCTGCACCGTGTGACGGGTATCGAGGTAGACGGTGTGCAGCCGCCCCTGCTGATCCACTTCCAGCCAGGACCAGAACTGGTCACCGGCCGGATCGGCATCGCCGTTGATCACGTGGGGCGTGGTCCAGTTGCTCCCCTGGTCGGTGGATTTGGTGAGGTAGACATCGACGTTGCGGTTGCCGCCGGACCAGTCGGTGGTGTCGGAAAAGAGGCAGTAGAGGGTGCCGTTGTTGGCGTCCACCGCCAGATAGCTGAGGGACGGCACACGGAACCGCCCGGGGAAGCGGTCACCGCCCTGGGTCGACCAGTAGTCCATCCGGGTGGCGATGGTGATCGGCGGTTCGAAGGATACTCCGCCATTGAAACTGCGGCGCAGCTTCACCCCGTCGCCAAAATCCCAGGACGCCACATAGAGTTCACCGTTGGGGCCCACCCGGGGGAGGTAGCCGATTTCGGAGCCGAGGGAGACCGGGCTGCTCCAGCTGTCACCCATGTCGGTGGAGCGCTGGCAGCCGTAGTTGTAGGCCAGGTAGACGCGGGTGCTGTCGGCGGTGTCCGGGCCGCGGCCGGCGGCCATCCAGCCCTTGTCGATGCCGCTGCTGTTGTAGATCATCACCGTCTCTTCGAACTCGGTCGAACCGGGGACTTTGCGTGCGGCAAAGACACCGCCATCGCCGTTCCAGGACATGCCGCCGTACCAGATCGTGCCGGTGCGGTTGTCGCTGCAGGTCATGGGGTCACCACCCCAGCCCAGTGAGGCCCCGGGAGGAGTGGAGAAAATGGAATCGGCCCAGGTGGCGCCGCCGTCGGTGCTCACCGACACCCCGTTGTTGTTTCCCGACCGGTAGTCGTTCCAGCCGGCCACCACTTCGTTGGGGCTGACATGGAGCGAGGTGATGGTGGTTTCGTTGGCCCAGGACGTTCCCCCTCCGGCATCCAGGCGGACCTGGGGGCCCACGGTGACATCCGTTGAACCGGCGGAAGCCGGGGCGACCACCAGCGCGGTGAGCAGCGCCAGGGCAAAGAGCCTCGACGATAAACTGTACAAGCGATACATCAGGTTTACCTCCTCGATCCAGGCAACGGCGGCGGGGGGGAAGCGACACCACGGATTCTCCCGGTCCGGCACCAGGCGGTATTCAGGCAAGGCGTACTTTTGGCTGGAACGATTCTATCATGAGACCGGGGCATGGAGCGAAACGGAGAATAAACGCAACACAAGGTGCCTGACCCCATTTTGTTGCGTTTTTCCGGGGAGGAGGGGGCTCAGTACTGGAGGCGCGATCCCCGCTTGCCGGGAACAACCTGCTGCTCGAAGGTGATGGCGGCCACGGCACCGCGGTCGTTGGTGAGTTCCAGTTCGCCGCGGAGGCTCTTCTTGACGATGCCCCGCAGCAGATCAAAACCGACGTTGGCCGTGCTGAAATCACCGTGCACCAGGGCCCCCGGGTACCCCGGCCCGTCATCGCTGAACACCAGCCGGATCCGGGAACCCGAACCGGCGATACTGACTTTGATCCGCACGCCACCCTGGTCGTCGAGGGCGTGTTTCACCGAATTGGTGGCCAGCTCGTTGACGATCAGGGCCAGGTGCTGGGCCTGATCGCTGCTCACCAGCAGCGGCGAGGGGGTGATACGCACCCGGATCCGGTCGGGATGGGGCACCGACTGCACCGCGGCGTTGACGACCTGCACGCAGATATCGGTGATCCGCAGCGGCCGCCATTCCACCGCGGAGAGCATGCCGTGCACCTTGGCCAGCCCCATCACCCGTCCCACCAGGCTGCGCAGCACCGGGAGATACGAGGTGTTGCCCTCCTCCTCCGCCCGGCGCTGCTCCTTGAGCAGGACCCCGATGATCGCCGCCAGGTTGTTTTTCACCCGGTGGTTCACTTCGCGAAAGAGCACCATTTTCGCTTCGGCGTTTTCGGCCAGTTCCGCTTCGGCTTTCTTGCGCTTGGTGATGTCGCGGATCATGGTCATGCTCGCCGGTTCGCCCTGCCAGCAGATCCGTGTCCCGGTGATTTCCAGGGGGATGGTGGAACCGTCCCGGTGCAGCAGTGTCGATTCGTAGCGAACGGGCAGTTCCCTCCCCGCCAGCCGCCGGCCCAGCCGCTCCAGCACCGTGTCCAGCTCGTCCGGCGGCACCAGGTCGTGGAGCCGGCGCTTCAGCAGCTGCTCCTCGGTGTACCCACTGATCCAGGCGGCCTCGCGGTTGGCGTAGAGGAACCGGCCGCTGCGATCAGCCACCAGAAACCCCTCGCCCGCCCCGTCCACCAACTCCTTGAACCCGGTGTCGCTATTGCGGCATCCGGACTCCAGATCATGGCAGCGGGAGCGAAGCGCTTCCAGTTCCTGGAGCAGTTCCTCGCGGGTTTTTCCTGAATCGGTCATCTCGGGAGCACTCCGGATATATCACCTACGGAATTGTAACCCGCACCTCAAGTGGTGTCGACCGGGAACCCGTGGTGAAACGGCGCCTGAAATCTGATATCCTATGGATGTTGTATTGTTTACGCGGTGCACTGCCGGAATGATGTTCCCCTCTGGAGGTTCGTTTCCACTTGAAAATACATACTCTTTTACTGATTGCGGGACTTCTCTGCGCCACGGCGGCCCAGGGCGGATCCCTTTACATCCACACCTCCGGCGCCGACTCGTCTCCGGTGGCCACAGCCCTTCCCACGGTGTCGATCACCTCCGAAAACCAGGGTCAGGCTCTTTTCAACTGCAATGGTGTGCAATGGATCGGTAATCCCGGCGAGCCCCGTCTGCCCTGGCAGGTGATCACCCTGCTGCTGCCGCCGGACACGGACACCTCGAGCCTGGCCTGCCGGCTGGCCGGTGCGGACCATGAGTCTCTGGATGGACCCTGGCAGGTGCCGCCCCTTCCCCCACCGGCCACCAGGAATGACTCGGGAAAGTCAGTATTGTCCTGGCCGGCGGGGAAGCGGATCGTGGATGACCGGGATGACGATATTTACGGGTCGAACGGGCTCTGGCCCGCGGCGGGCGCCCGAATCCTGGGCTGCGGCCGTCTGCACGGCTGGCTGCTCTGTGAGGTGGCGGTGCCCCTGGTCCGCTGGAACCCGGCCAGCGGTGAACTGGTCCGCCTGGTTTCCGCGGACCTCCATCTCGATTTCAAACGCCGCCCGGCGCTTCCGCTTCGGGACGTCAAAGGCGACACCCGGGGAATGGAGCGAGCGGCCCGTCTGGCCCTCAACTTCGATTCGGTCAGCGCGGCCTATGGCAGCGGCCGCTCCGCCCACCGGGCCAGCGGCTACACCATCATCACCAGCAACGCCATCGCCGGCAGTTCCACCGCCCTCGCCGATTTCATCGCCCACAAAACGTCCCTCGGCTTCACCGTGCGGCTGGTCACCGAGGATGACTTTGGCGGCGGCCAGGGTGACACGGCAGCGGAGAACATCCGTTCGTGGCTCCAGGCCAACCACCTGGCCGACGACACCCTCTACGTCCTGCTCATCGGCAACCCGCACCCCGGTGACGGCTTCATACCGATGAAACGCTGTTACGACAGCGTGGAGGGGATGTATGAGACACCAACCGATTTCTGCTACTCCGACCTCTCCGGCGACTGGGACCTGAACCAGGACGGCTACTCCGGGCAGTGGGAGGACATGGGGGACGGTGGCATCGACCGCTACTGGGAAGTGGTGGTGGGGAGAATTCCTTACTACGGCCAGATCGCCGACACTGACCACATCCTGCAAAAGATCATCGACTACGAGCTGGCCACCGACGTCCAGTGGCGGCGCCGGGCCCTGCTGCCCATGGTGCCGCTGGATGACGCCACCCAGGCGTTTCAACTGGGCGAGCAGATGAAGGCCGGTTACCTGGAGCCGGGGGCCATACCCTCGCACCGTCTCTACCATGACGACTACGGACTGGTGCCCGAGCCGGAGACCATCCCCTCCAGTTACGACAATGTCACCGATGTCTGGAGCGCCACCCCCTTCGGGCTGGTGGTCTGGATGACCCACGGCTGGAGCGAAGGCGGGGCCGAGGTGGCCACCAGCGACACCATCCTCGCCCTTGACGACAGTTTCCCCGGCGCCACCTTCCACGGGTCCTGCAGCAACGCCGAACCGGAACACCCGCGGAACATCGCCTACGCCGTGCTGCGCCACGGCGCCATCGCCTCCAACGGGGCCACCCGCTCCAGCTGGTACTACGTCGGGGAAACCACCTTCACCTCGTCCACCAGCATCGGCGGGCTGGGCTACCAGTACGCGGCACAGCTGGTTGCCGGTGAACCCTGCGGCCGGGCCTGGGCCAATGTCCGACAGGATCTGGTCCCCGGCATCTGGTCCAACTTCTCCATGCACAACATCTATGGCGACCCGTCGGTGGTGGTGGTTCCCCCGGCCCCGGCCTTCACCGTGTCGCCCACCGACCTCTTTTCGGTCTCCGGTGTGCGCCACGAAACCTGGCACGGCGGCCAGCGGACCTACACCCTGAAGAACAACGGCGAGACGCCCCTGAGCTGGTCCGCCGTCGCCTCAGCCCCCTGGCTCGAACTGAATCCGGCCGGAGGCACGCTGGCCGGCGGCGAGGATGTCCAGGTGCTGGCCAGCCTCGGAGCCACCTCCAACGGACTCTCGGTGGGCGTCCACCAGGGGCAGATCACCTTCAGCCAGTCATCCGGCGGCGCGACCATCACCCGTGACGTGCGGGTTACGGTTTCACCGCGGGTGATGCTGATCCACTGGAAGATGGACGAGACGAACGGGTTCATCGCCTATGACGCCAGCGGGTTCAACAATCGCGGGTTCCTCGAGGGCGGGCTGCGCTTCCAGAATGATGCGGTTCCCGGGCACTTTGGCGGCGCGCTCCGTTTCCACGAGAGCGGCTACCGGATCAACATGGATCACTTGGGGATCGACGACATCCCCCCGCCCTGGACCGTGGCCATGTGGGTAAAGAAAACAGCCGACATCTCCGGCAGCAACTGCCTCTTCTCCTCCCCCACCGCGGCACTGCGGCTGGAGCACTGGAACAACGACGACGTGGGGCTGACCATCTTTGGCGGTGGCGGCGACCACAGCTTCGGCTACTCCGCCCCTGTGGGCCAGTGGGTTCACCTGACCTTTGTCGGCACCGACAGCGGAACGGCACTCTGGGTCAACGGCCTGCCCTGGGCCACGGTGGAGGCGGTCCTCCCCGCGCCGATGAACACCCTCTGCACCTCGCTGCTCAGGCTGGCCGCCGAGGTGGACGACGTGCGGATCTACAACCACACCCTTTCCGCCGACGGGATCAAAGCTCTGGACCGTGGTGGCCAGGCCATGAACCCCGCACCGGTGGACGGCGCGGCAGGGATCATGGATGGTTCCGTTCTCAGCTGGCAGCCGGGGATCACCGCCATCTCCCACGATGTCTACTTCGGCACCGACGCCGGAGCGGTGGCCGCCGCCGGCACCGGTTCGCCGGAGTATGCCGGACGGCAAAGCGGCACAACGTTCGAGCCCCTGCTGACTCCCGGAGTGGACTATTTCTGGCGGGTGGACGAGGTCACCTTTGGCGGCGGCAGCCTGGAGCCGATCAGGGGGGAGGTCTGGACCTTCACCACCGCCGCGGTGGAAACGGTGAGCGTGCAACTGGCCTGTGTGCCGTCAGCGGGGACCCTGCCTTTCAGCAGCGGTTTTACCGCCACGCTGAACAACATCGCCCCCGGGGAGAACCGGCGGGTGGCGGCCCGGCTGAATGTCACCACCGCCGGCGGCCAGAGTTTCCCGGGGTGGCGGGCCGGCTGGAGCAACCTGGATGATGGGGAGATTTTCGTCGCCTTGTGGTCCCAGCAGTTCCCGGCCCTGGGCTCGCTGATTGGCGTCAACAGCTTCACCCTCCTGGCCGAGGATGTGACACCGCCGCCGTTCAACCAGCCGCCCTATCTTCCGGCCGGCGACAGCGACTGGGAAACGTGCACGGTCACCGGAACCGCCCCGTGAGCTGTGCGGGTCAATCGGCGATCTTCGCGCCGATGACCTCGCCTTTCACGGCTCCGCCCCCGGAGATATGGACCACCACGTCCAGGTCCTTATCCCGCACAATCACGTCACCGCTCACCACCGAACCGTCGGTGATATCGATACGCAGTTGCCCGCGCTCGCTGTGCGACCCCTTGTTGTCCTCCACCACCAGGTCACCGAGAACCCGGCTCTCCGCCTCCAGGTGGATATCGCCGTTATAGGTTCGTACGTTGCCTTCCACCCTGGTGTTCTGCAGTTTGATATCGCCGTTGACGGTGGTGACCTCCCCGTCCACCGTGGTGCCGCTGTGGCAGTGCACCGGTCCGTTGACCGTGTCCACGTCGCCGGCCACGGTCACCTCGCGGCCCAGGGTGATCCCGCCGTTCACCGTGCCGAGATCACTGACCCGGGAATCGTCTCCCACTTTGATGCGGCCATTCACAGTGCGGCACTGGCCGCCGATCTCGCAGTCGCGGCCGATGGTGATGGAACCGTTGACCGAGTTGAAGCCGGCGGCCCGCTTTTCACCATCGGGGATGGTGATCGACTGGTTGACACTGACCCCCGAGCAGCCCATGAGAAGAATCGCAATGGCCGCTGCCAGAACGGCCCGCATGACGGTGTTCATGATTTTCATCTCCCTCCTGATACGGTTTGACTACACCGCATCTTACGTTACCGGCCGGGGAATTGTTCGACAGCGAAATATCAGGGCGGGACTGGACGGTCAGAAGAGATCGTCGGCGCGCGGCATCAGCATCCTGGCCCGGCGCTGGGCCAGGACAGTGAACAGCCGGTATCCGGGGAGAATATCGGCCGGGGCATCGAGAACAGCCTGGAGCTCCGTCTCAAACAGCTCCCGGTTCCCCGCGGCAACGGCATAGTGCTGGGCATGGAGGACCCGGGCCAGGAGGAACGTGCCCTCTGACAGTTCGGCGGCCCGCCGGAATCGCCGGTCGCTCTGCTCCAGCGACCCGCCCAGCATGGGTGGAAGCCAGGCATCGGCGATGCCCAGCAGCAGCAGCGGCCCGCCGAAGAAATAGGCCTCGTCCAGTTCCCCCAGACGCAGGGCCAGCCGCCGGTTCACCGGCACTGCCCGCAGGGCCGCGGGGTTGCCGCGGTCCAGCCAGAGGCCACCAGCCTGGTTGAAGGCATACCAGAAGAGCGCCGGCACATCCTTTTGCGACAGCCGGCCCAGTGCCCGGTCAGCGGTATCGCCGCCGCTGTTCACCTGCCCCAGAAAACCCGGGTGCATCAGCTCCAGGGCCTGCCCGGCAAAATCCCGGCCACGGATATAGAAGTCCGCCGACCGTTGCCGGGCCTCCTCGTATGGCGCCCCGCCGGCACCGCGCAAGGCCTCCATGTCGTCCTCGAGAAAAACCAGGGCCACCCCGCCAAAGGCCTGGGCCAGGGTGACCAGGATCTCCTCGTCCTCCGGGGTGCCGCGGTGCAGCGTCTCGAGCAGTTTGAGGTTGGAGAAGCCGGAGGCCCGGGCCAGTTCCCAGTCGGGCTCATCGTTGAAGGCGGCCAGGGCATCGGGGAGCATGGTGCGGGCCGTGCGGACCATCATCCGCTTGGGGCTGCAGCCGCAACCGGCCAGCACCAGCAGGACAGAGAGAATCGCAACCATGACGATCTGCTGTCTGCTGCCGGAACAGGTCAATTGGAACCTCCGGGGATGTCTGTCCATGAAGTCCGGTCAGTGTATCACGACCGCTGAACCGCGGGAACATTGCCGGAAGACGGGACGTAAGAACCAGTGAGAAACGAAACAAAGGAGACGATACGATGAAGACTTTCATCCTCTGGCTGATACTGCTGGTATTTTGCTGGCCGCTGGCCATCCTGGCCCTGATCGCCTACCCCCTGATCTGGCTGCTGCTCCTCCCCTTCCGCCTGCTGGGCATCGCCGTCGAGGGCGTGTTCGAGGTGCTGCGGGCGATCATTCTCTTTCCGGTGCGGGTGCTGGGCGGAGGCAAGCAGTCCTGACCAGCCGCCGGGCCATCGTGTCAGCGGCATAAAGACACTTGACGAGAGCGGGCTCCACATCCGACTATTGCCTCCGTAGATACCCTGCAACCTATATGGGAGGTACCATGACCCGCCTGCTCGCCTTCGCCATACTGACACTCTCGGCCGTGATCATATCGTCCTGCTCGAAGCCCGAGGCAGGGAGAGAGGCCATCGACCAGGTGGCCGAATCCTATGTCAAACTCTGCCTCGATCTTGGCCGATATGATCCTGACTTCGTTGACGCGTATCACGGCCCGCCCGAATGGAAGCCCGAACCGCTTGCCCGGGGCCAGGAGCATGCGCTCCCCGTCGCCGAGCTCTGCCGGCAGGCCGATGCGATGATCGCCAGCCTGGACGCGGTCAACCCTGACCGCCTCCCCGATACCGAACGACGCCGCGTGAGGTTTCTGCGGGCACACATCGCTTCCGCGGAGGCACGCATCAGACTCGTGGGCGGAGCCGGGATGAGCTTCGATGAGGAGTCAAAAGCCCTGTACGGCGCCGTCGCCCCCCGCTGCGATACCGAAGCGCTCGATGGGGTACTGGAGCGGCTCGACCATCTGGTTCCCGGCGATGGGGAACTGGCGGAGCGTGTCAACGCCTACCGGGCACGGTTCGAGGTGCCGAAAGACCGCATCGATGCGGTCTTTGCCGCGGCAATCGCGGAAGCGCGGCGCCGCACCATGACCCACATGGAGCTCCCCGAGGGAGAGAGTTTCGACACGGAATACGTCACCGGCGTCTCGTGGGGGGCGTACAACTGGTATAAGGGCGACTACCGGAGCCTGATTCAGGTGAACGTCGATCTCCCCGTCTATATTGGATCCCCGCTGGAGCTGGCCGTTCACGAAGGCTACCCCGGCCACCATGTCCAGAACCTGCTGCTGGAGAAAAACATGCTCCGCGGCCAGGGATGGATCGAGTACTCGGTGCAGCCGCTCTACTGCCCCCAGGCCACCCTGAACGAGGGAGGAGCAAACTACGGTATCGACATCGCGTTCACCGAAGGGGAACTGATCGCTTTCACGCGTGATGAACTCTTCCCGCTTGCCGGTCTCGATCCGGAGTATGCCGCTGAGTATCTCGGGTTTGAAAAACTTACCCAACAGCTGCGCGGTGCGAGGACCGAGGGTGTGCGCCGTTACCTGGATGGTGAGATGACTGCGGAAGAGGCCATCGGCTGGCTGCAACGGTATGCCCTGCTGGCCAGGGACCGGGCCGAACGGTATCTGCAGTTTGCCGACAAGTATCGCAGCTATGTCGCGACCTACGACGTCGGCTTGACGTTGGTCAGGGGGTATATCGAGCGCGGAGCTGGTGACGACATGGAGCGCCGGTGGCAGCTCATGCGAGATCTGTATGCGGTCCCCCACCTGCCCGGGGACCTGGAATAGAATCGGAGCTGAAACCGATCCGGGCACCGAGATTGTAACCGAACTCGGTTGTGGAGGCACTGTCTGTGATCACGTTACCGGGAGCGCCCCCCCCAGTAGCACCACCATCCCCGGTATGGCGGGCAGACCGGACCGCTGACATATGAAGGCTCGGTCAGCCTGGCTTTGACG
>CBESOE010000047.1:0-26722 GCA_965531145.1 uncultured bacterium
AGGTTCCCGGAGATGTTGATGCCCGGCGGGCACTACAGCCCGCGGGCCAACCGGATTGTCGCCGGTGCACTCTCGAAAGCGCTGGGCCGGTCTTTTCCCGAGCTGATGATGGATCAGGGATCAAAAAGGGATCAGCGGAAAAGCAGTGATCGATGAACGGATCGGCGTGACCTAGAGAAACCCGTGATCGGCGAGCATCTGCTCGTCCACCCCGCTCCCGCCGCTATTCCGCCCGGCCGTGTCACCACGCCGGTTCAGCATCCGGGCCACGTATTTCCCCAGAACATCGACCTCGAAATTGAACCCGTCGCCGGGGGCCAGGTCCCCGAGGTTGGTGGCGGCGATGGTCTGGGGGATGATGGCGATGCCGGCCTGGAGGCCGTCCAGGGTGGCCACGGTGAGGCTTACGCCGTTGATGGTCACCGATCCCTTCTCCACCACGTAGTCACCGAGATTTTCGGGGATGTTGAAATCCAGCTGCAGCCACCCGGCTTGCCGCCGGGCGCCGGTGACCAGGGCCACTCCATCCACGTGGCCCTGAACCAGGTGGCCGCCCAGGCGGCCCCCCAGTTGGAGGGCCCGCTCCAGGTTCAGCCGGGCCCCGGGGCGCACCGTGCCAAAGGTGCTGCGGCGCGCGGTCTCCTCGGAGAGGTCGGCCCACCAGCGGTCGGCGGAGTGCCGGGTCACCGTGAGACAGACGCCGTTCACCGCCACACTGTCACCGGTGGCCAGTTCCGGGGCCAGCCGTGGGGCTCCGATCTCGAAGCGCAGGCCCCCGGGCACCGTCTCGGTGCGCTGCAGTGTCCCCACCTCCTCCACCAGGCCGGTGAACATGGTCAGTCTCCACGCGGCACGGCTTCCACCAACAGGTCGCTCCCGACCCGCCGGCAGGAGAGCCGGTCCAGTTCAACAGCCCGCCGGAGATCGTCCCCGGGCAGGCCGTTGAGCAACGGTATGCTCATTGTACCCCCCAGCAGTTTCGGCGCAATGAAGATCGACAACCGATCCACCAGGCCGGAGGCCAGGGCCGAGGCGTTGAGGGTTGCGCCCCCTTCCAGCAGGACCCGGGTGATCCCCCGCCGGTGGAGGGCCTCCAGCACCCGGCGCAGATCGAGGCCGCCATCCCGCGCTTTGGCGATGCGGATCACATCGGCCCCGGCCTCAACCAGTGCATTTTTCCGGTTCGCGGGGGCGTTGTGGGACGTAAAGACCAGCACCGGCCCCCGCTCCAGGTTGGCCAGCATCCGGCTGGTTGCGGGCAGCCGCAGGCGGCTGTCCAGCACCACCCGGGTGGTGGACTTCCAGTCCACGCTGGTGCCGCCCCGGGGCGGACGAGGTGTGAGGTCTGGGTCGTCGGCCAGGGCGGTGCCCGCGCCCACCATCACCGCATCGGAGCCCAGTCGCCAGCGGTGGACCAGCCGCCGCGATTTATCGCAGCTGATCCACTTGGATATCCCGCCGGCGGCAGCGGTCTTGCCATCAAGGGTCATGGCCGCCTTGAGATGCAGGAAGGGCCGGCCGCGTACCACGTGGCAGAAGAAGGCCTCGTTGAGCTCCTCCGCCTCCCGGGCCAGCAGTCCCACCTCCACCGCGATGCCCGCCCGGCGCAGCCGGCGAAACCCGCGCCCGGCCACCCGGGGATTGGGGTCCTGCACCGCCGCCACCACCCGGTCCACGCCGGCGGCAATCACCGCCTCGGCGCAGGGCGGCGTCCGGCCGTGGTGTGAACAGGGTTCGAGGTTGACGTAGAGAGTGGCGCCCCGGGCCGCGGCCCCTGCCGCCCGCAGGGCCTCGATTTCGGCGTGGGGCTCACCGGCGGCGCTGTGCCAGCCCTCGCCCACCACCTGCCCGTCACGGACCAGCACACACCCCACCATGGGGTTGGGACTGGTGCGGCCCCACCCCTTGCGGGCCAGCCGCAGCACCCGCCGCATCAGTGTGCGGTCCCCGCCGCTGAAGCTCTGGTGGTTCACCGTGCCTCCGCTATTCGAACAGGGCCTCCACAAAGCGGTCGGGATCGAAGACGAGCAGATCCTCCACCTGCTCTCCCACCCCGACAAAACTCACCGGCATGTCCAGCGCCTCGACGATGCCCAGGGCCACTCCGCCCTTGGCGCTGCCGTCCAGCTTGGCCAGCACCAGCCCGGTGACCTCGATGGATTCGGCAAAGACCTTGGCCTGGCTGATGCCATTCTGACCGGTGGTGGCGTCGAGCACCAGCAGCACGTCGTGGGGCGCACCGCCCACCTCCCCCGAAGCCACCCGATTCATCTTCTCCAGCTCGCGCATCAGGTTGCTCTTGGTGTGCAGCCGGCCGGCGGTATCCACCAGCAGCAGGTCCGCCTTGCGGGCCCGGGCCGCGGCACAGGAGTCGAAGAGCACCGCCGAGGGGTCGGCCCCGCTGGCCCCGCGGATCATCTCCACCCCCACCCGGGAGGCCCAGCGGCCCAACTGCTCCACCGCAGCGGCTCGAAAGGTATCGGCGGCGCAGATCAGCACCTTGTGGCCCTCATCCATGTAGTGCCGGGCCAGCTTGCCCACGGTGGTTGTCTTGCCCACCCCGTTGACGCCCACCACGAAGACCACCCGGGGGTCGCCCGCTGCCGGGGACCGCCCCCGGACCTTGCCCACCGCGCCGGCCAGACGGAGCCCGTTCTTCATCTCGTCGTGGAGGAACATCCTCAGCACCTGGGGGTCGCGGATCTTGTCCTGCTCCACTCGCTCACGCACGCGCTCCAGCAGACTCGAGGCGGTGAGCGCCCCCACATCGGCGAGGATCAGCGACTCCTCCAGATCGTCGTAGAGGTCCTCGTCGATCTTCTCCGCGCTGCCCAGCACCGTGTCGATCCGGCCCACCAGCGATTCATGGGTCTTGGAAAGCCCCCTCTTGAGGCGGCTGAAAAGTCCTGGTTTACCAAAGGCCATACGTCTTCCTGCTCCACTGGGTGGTTGGTTTGTGAGCGGTACGGGCTAGCGGCCAGCCTGCTCCAGCATGTTGAGATACTTGGCCGACTGTGCGCTGTACTCGGTGCCCGGGGCGTAGCGCATGACCCACTCGAAGGCCATCCGGGCTTCCACCGCGTTGCCGGCGCGGAAGTAGAGCCGGCCGATGCTGAAGTGGATATCCGCGTTCTCCGGCAAAGCGTCGCGCACCTTGAGGTATTCCTGGAGCGCCTCTTCCTCCCGGCCCAGCCGCTCCAGCATCAGCCCCCGCTGGTAGCGGGCCTGGACGTAGTCGTCCTTCTCCTCGAGGGCCCGGTTGTAGTAGAAGAGGGCCTCCTCCATGTTGCCGGCATTGGCGGCGGCAAACCCGAGGTTGTAGTGGGCGATCCAGGGCTTGCCGTAGGCCGAGGTCTCCAGTAGCCGGCGGAACGACTCCATGGCCTTGAGATACTGCCCCTGCTCGTTATAGATCATCCCCTTGATGTTGTAGCACTCGATATATTCCGGGTTGAGGGACAGCGCCTTGTCGGCCTCGATCATCGCCTCCCCGTAGCGACCCAACCGGAAATTGGCCAGGGCGAGGCTGTAGTAACACAGGACGTTGTTTTCATCGTATTCCAGGGCCTTGCGAAAAGAGAGGATCGCTTCCTCCACATTGCCCTGCTCCAGCAGCATGGCGCCCTGCTGATACTCGGTGATGGCTTTCTCCACCGCCGACGGCTCGCTGGGATCCACTTTTTTCTTTCCGCAGGCGATACCGGCAAAGCCGGCGATCAGCAGCAGGACCAGCACCGCGGCGAGGGCCGCTCCCGGCCCGGGCCAATTCGCGTCACGACGACACCGACCGCCGTCCGCGCTGAATTCGATGCTCATCACGTGATCCTCCGTTTTGTCAGAATTCGTCGTCCGGCCGCAGCGCCGGATCCGTGGCAGCACTGATCTCTCCCGAATCCACCGCCTGCTCCAACGCGTCCACTACCATCGGGTCGTAGCGGATGCCGGACAGCTCCTTGATCTTGGTCACCGCCTCGCCGGTGGGCATGGCCGGCTGGTAACAGCGGTCGGTGGTCATGGCGTCAAAGGTGTCGGCCACACCGATGATGCGGGCCATCACCGGGATCTCATCGCCGCTCAATCCCTCGGGGTAGCCGCCGCCGCCAAAGTACTCGTGGTGGTATTTCACCCCGGGGACACTCTCCGCCATTTCGACGATGGGCGCCATGATGCCGGCCCCCTTCACCGGGTGCATCTTCATCTGCATGTATTCCTCGTCGGTGAGCACACCCTGTTTCTTCAGCACCCGGTCGTCGATGCCGATCTTGCCCACGTCGTGAAGCAAAGCGGCGATGCGGATCCGCTCCAGTTCCTCTTCGTTGAGCCCCAGTTTCCGGCCGAGGGTCAGGCTGTAGGTGGTGACCCGCTCCGCGTGGCCGCGGGTGTAGGGGTCCTTCTCATCGATGGCCTCGGCGATCATGCGCAGCGACCCGAGAAAGAGCTGGTTGTATTTCCCCAGTGCCGTCTTCAACCTGGTGATGTAGTTCTCCAGGCTCACTGACATGAAGTTGAATGTTCGGGCCAGCTGGCCGATCTCGTCGCCGGAGCGGATTTCCACCCGGGCGGAAAAGTCGCCGGCGGCGGCGGAACGGGTGGCCTCGGCCAGCTGCTGCACCGGCCGCGAGATACGCCGCACAAAGAGCCAGCCGGCGATCACCGCCACCACCAGCCAGACCGCCGCCCAGCTCACGCTGCGCTTGATCATCTGGTCCACCTGGTAGTAGGCGTCGGCATCGGAAATCTGGATCACCACCATGCAGTCCAGCACCGGAATCCACTTCGAGGTGCCGAGCATGCCGGCCCGGCTGCCGTCCGCGGCAACCGAGGTGAAATCCATCGCCGTGGTGATGGCCCGTCCCGCCGGCTTGAGCAACGGTTCGACGATGGGCACTTCGGAGTAGTCGGGTTCATCCAGCAACTCCTTGCGGATGGGGTGGGCAAAGAGCCGTCCCGAGCCGTTCACCAGGTAGACGGTGTTGCGGTCGGTGCTCTGTTCGGCCACCCCGCTGAGCACCGGCTGCAGGTTGACCAGGGCCAGCAGCACCCCCTGCACCTCGCCTTTCCAGCGGATGGGGCGCGCCCCGGCCACCACCGGGAGGGCCCGCTCCCGCAGGACAAAGGGCTCGCCGATCACCGGTTCAGGAGGCTCATCACCGGACGGCACCCAGCCCTCCACCCGGCTGAAGATCTCCTGCAGCTTGTAGCCGTACTGCTGCTCAATCTCCGACGGGTCGAAGCTCAGCGAGGCGGTGACCCCGCTGCCTTCGGCATTGTTGAGCAGGGCGAGGTAGAAAAAGGTCTTCTCGCCGTCCGCGTCCAGGGTCTGCTGCAGAATGGTGGTGCCATGCTGCTCAAGCGCCCTGGCAAAGTTGCGGCTGCGATTGAAATCGCGGTCGTTCTCCACGGCCTTGGCGATGGCCTCGATGCGCCCGACACTTTCCTCCACGTGGGAGGTGATGGTCTCGGAGACGAAATTGGCGATGGAGAGCTGCCGTTCCTTTTGGATCGTGCGCAGGGTCTCCCGGTTCATGTCGATGAGAATCCAGTAGGTGAAGAGCAGCGGCACCACGCCCACGAAGAAGAGCATCACCAGCAGCGAATAGAGAATGCGCCACCGGGTCCGTGGGGGATCCACCGGCGGGAGACCGCTGTCACCGGGCTTTGTCTGTTTCACCGTCTTGCTCATTTTGCCAGTGGCTCGTAGGTATCGTAGGTGCGGCTCAGTCCCTTGAGGGACACCGACCCGAGATGCTTCCATTGGAACCGTTCCCTGGTCATGCGGTAGGTCTCCTCACCCACCACCACCTGCCCGGGCCGGGATACGCTGGATTCCAGGCGCGAGGCCACGTTCACCGTGTCGCCCAGCACAGTGTACTCCATCCGCCGGGGCGAACCGATGTCCCCGGCAATCACCCGGCCGCTGTTGATCCCGGCGCGGATGCGGAACTGGTCATCGGGGTCGCGCCGGCTGTTCAGCTCGGCCAGCTGTTCCATCATCGCCAGCGCGGTCTCGATGGCCCGGACCGCGTGATCCTCCTGGGAGATGGGGGCGCCGAAGACCGCCATGATCGAGTCGCCCACATACTTGTCCAGGGTGCCCTCCCGCCGGAAGACCTCGTCGGTCATCACCGAGAGATACTCGTTGAGCAGTTCGGAGACATGCAGCGGCTCCTTCCGCTCCGAGAGCGTGGTGAACCCGACGATGTCGGTGAACAGCACGCTGACCTCGGCTTCCTTGGCCCGCAGCCTTTCAGAGCCCTCTCCCGGCGAATCTTCGATGATGCGGTTGACCACTCCCGGACTATGGTAGCGTTCCAGGCGGCTGCGCACCAGGCTTTCCCGCCGGATCTTCTCGTTGAGCCGAGCCCGTTCGATGGCCACCGCCGCGTAATTGGCCAGGGCGGTGAGCAGTTCCAGGTCGTCCTCGCTGAACGAGGTGGTCTTGATCGAGGAGTCGACATGGATAATGCCGATCACCCGGTCACGGTCCCAGAGCGGCGCACAGATGGCCGAGCGGATCCCCAGAACCCGGATGCTCTCCCCGCCCTTGAATCGCGGGTCCACCTGGGCGTCGGTGGTGAGGATGGCCACCTTGTCTTCGAACACCCGGTCGGCGATGGTCTTGCTGATGGTGATGTTGTCCAGGTCGGTGCCGTGGTCCTCGCACCGCACCACCTGCGGCTCCAGACGCTGGGACTCCTCGTCGTAGAGCATCAGGAATCCCCGCTCCACCGGGATGTTCTCGAACACCAGTTCCATCACCTTTTTCAGCAACTCGTGAAGCGGTTCCACTGTGATCAGCGCCCGGGCCACCCGGGCCAGAATCTGCAGGTTACGGTTGGCCTTGGCCACCCGGGCCAGCTTTTCCCTGGTGGCCGGTGCAACATCCGGGCCCGGATCCTCGCCCCGGGCTCCCTCGGGCCCGGCAGCGGTGTCGGTGGATTCCGGTTCCAGCAGAGAACTGAGGTCCTCCACCGAACGGACGATGGTGCCGCTGCCGGGGTCCAGTGGTTTATCCTCGGAGAGGATCACCTTGTGGTCCAGCGGCCCCTGCAGGGTCAGGGCGAAACCGCCCAGCACGATGGTGTCGCCATCGTGCAGCGGGCTCTCCACCACCGCCACCCCGTTGACCGTGGTGCCGTTCTTGCTCCCCAGGTCACGGATGGTCAGGGTCTCGTTGCGGCAGACGATCCTGGCATGTTCGCGGGAGATGCTCACGTCGCCGAGCACCAGGTGGCAGGAGGGCGCCCGTCCGATCACGGTGGCGGGTGCGGTGAGGTCGAACGTTCTCGACTCTCCCGCTTCGCTGTAGAGCAACTTGTTCATCGTTCTTCCGTATGGCCCCCCGGGTCGGATCACACCGCCCGGCCCGCCAGCAGGCTGAGCAGGAACCCGGTGATGGCCCCGGCCAGCAAAAAGTGAACCCTGAGCCACTGTACCGCCTTGCGCCCAGCCGTGCTCCGCTGGGCGGTCCCTGGTCCGGTGACGAACCAGCGAAAAGCCAGGACACCACCCAGCAGGCCCAGCAGCGCCCCGGCCAGCCTGGCCTGCAGGGCTTGCCGGTCCGCCGCGGCCAGCAGGACCCCGGTGTTCAGTCCCGAGCCGGACACGGCACGGTAGCGGCAACCGGCGCCGCTCACCGGCGCGGCCGGGGATATCCGGTCTATCCTCAATGAATGAACACGATTATCCTCACCTCCGGGGGAACTGTAATGCAAAGTATAGTGGCCGGTGAAACCCGCCGTCAACTTGAGCGCCAGCTGCCGCAGATACTCGCCGGTGCGGCCCCCGTCCCGTTCTGGATGAAGCACCGGGTAGACCGGCAGATCGGGGTGTAAACGAAGCCCCTTGGGGGAATCGAGGCGCATGTCCTCCCGGGTGAAGGGGCCTGGCCGGCAGAAGTAGACCACAGCCCCCATACCGCTGTCCCCGGTCCCGAACAGACCGGCCGCCTGCTTCAACGCATCGTAGTACCCCCGCTCCTCGACCGGGCCCAGGGGGATCGACTCCAGCCGTTCCAGGATTCGACGGCGGTCGGTGGTGAACTCCTGCTCCACCCGGGCGCCGCCGCTGTGGGAAACCAGGGCCACCGGACCGCCGGCCGGCCAGCGTTCCAGGAAGTGGGTGACCGCGGTTTTCAGCAGGAAGAGGCCGCGGCCCCGCTCTTCGCTGGTGGCCTGGACCACCACCACCAGACGGGGCATCCGCCGGCCCGGCGCCGCTTCGAAACGCAGTTCTGCACCCTTCACCGTCCGGCCGTCCACCATCAGGCGAAAATCATCCAGCCCCATCCCCTTCCGTTCCACACCGGCAGCGTCAAAGACCCGGAAACGACAGGTCACCTCCGGCAGTTCCCGCAGATCCAACGCTTCGAGCTCCACTGCCCCCTCCCCGCCGGCCAGGGCCGTGGTGCCGGCGGCCAGGGCCAGCGCAACCAGCAGCAGGATCGCCAGGGGCCGCCGGGAGCCGCCGTCGCCGATCCGGTAGCCCACCTGCATGGTGGTCAGCCCCACGGTGAGCAGGTCACCGTCGCGCAGGGCCACGGCATCGCAGTGACGGCCGTTGACCTTGAGCGGGTTGGTCAGCCCCTCGTTCCTGATCTTGTAGCCGCCCACCTTGGGGTCGCGTAAGATCACCGCCTGATTTCGCGACACGGTCTGGTCGTCAAGGGAGAGATCGTTGCGGCGCATCCCCGGCCGGCCCACCAGGATCCGGTCATAGTTGAAGCTGTGCCGCTTGCCGGTGTCCGGACCGGCCACCACCACCAGGTCCAGGATACAGTTCACGCCCGGCGGCACCGGTGGCCCGTCAAGGGAGGGGGCGGCAGCTGCCAGCGGGCCGGGCCGGCGTCCGCTGATGCGTGCCAGGCGGACCACCGCCGGGGGCAGCGACCCCACCACCAGCAGCAGCAGGCCGATGGTCAGCAGCAGGTCACGCCGCGGACGGCTGCGCCGAACCTCCAGCACCAGGGGCTGTAGGGCGTCCTCCGGTGCCTGGCCCACGAACCCGGACACGCGGCAGGCTTCACCGTCCCGGGGCAACCGGCGGGTGAGCACCCTGATGGTCTGACCGCTGTCGTCTCGCAGGGTATACGAGCCCAGAGAGGCCCCGTGGTCGCCTGACCCCGCCACCGGGTGGCTGGCCACTCCGTAGAGGACCACCGCGCGTCCCACGTGTGAGGCCGGGGAGCGGTTCAACCGCGGGATCGACTCCTCCTCGAAGCGCTGACGGATGGTCTGGCAGGAGGTAAGGGAAATTGCGGCGAGCAACAGCAGGAACAGGATGACGCGCGATCCGGGCATCCGCCCGGAACACCGGCCGGCAGGGGCGCGTCGTCCAGCTGTCATTCCATCTCCGGCTTGAGCCGACGTTCCATCAGCCTGCCGATGGCCGCCGCAGGATTGGCGCCCTGGTGGAGCACCGCGTTCATCTCGGTGGTGATCGGCATCTCCACCCCGCGCTCCCCGGCCAGTTCCAGCACCGAACGGGTGGTCCTCACCCCCTCGGCCACGGTGACCTTGCCGGCCATGGCCTCGGCCAGGCTCTTGCCGCGACCCAGTTCCACTCCCAGCGAGCGGTTGCGGCTCAATTCGCCGGTGCAGGTGAGCACCAGATCGCCCATTCCCGAAAGGCCGGCCAGGGTGCCGGGCAACGCCCCCAGGGCCAGGGCCAGGCGCTCCATTTCCACCAGGCCGCGGGTGATCAGCGCGGCGGTGGTGTTGTGTCCCAGGCCAATGCCCTGGACCACACCGGCGGCGATGGCGATGACGTTCTTCACCGCCCCGCCCAGTTCCACGCCAATGACATCGGTGGTGGTGTACAGCCGGAAGCGGCTGCCGGAGAGGTTGTCCTGGACCCGCCGGGCGGTGGTCTCCACGGCGGAGGCGGCCACCACCGCCGTGGGGTGGCCGTCGGCGGTCTCGCGGGCAAAACTGGGGCCGGAGATCACCGCCACCATCCCGGGCCCGGTGCGGTGCCCCAGCACCTGCTCCAGCACCTGGGACATGCGCAGATGGGTCCCCTCCTCCAACCCCTTGGTGGCGCTGACCAGGATCTGGCCCGGCTCCACCAGCGGCTCCATCCTCTGGGCCATGGCGCGGCAGACGTGGGAGGGCATCACGGTGAGCACCAGGGTGGCACCGGGCACGGCCCGGTCCAGGCGACTGGTGGCCTCCAATCCCGCCGGCAGACGGTAGCCGGGAAGGTAGACATCGTTCTCCCGGGTGGCGTTCATCCTCTCGGCCAGGTCATCCTCGTAAACCCAGAGCATGACGGGGCGCCCCTCACCGGCCAGGTGAATGGCCAGTGCGGTTCCCCAGCTTCCGCCACCCACAACGGCCAATCGCTCCATCAGCTTTCCTCCCCCCGTGTCACCAGAGTCGGTTTTCCCGGCCCCGGACAATGCGGACGATGTTCGATCGGTGCCGGTAGATCACCGCCGCCGAGCAGCAGAGTATGGCCACCAGCTGCGGGACCGTCACCGGGTCCAGCCACATGACCGCCGCGGGAAAGGCCAGGGCGGCGGACACTGAACCGATGGAGACGGTCCTGGTGATCAGGGCCATCCCCAGAAAGACCCCCACGGTGGGCAGCAGGGCCAGGGGTGAAAGCACGAGGAACACCCCGAGACAGGTGGCCACGCCCTTGCCCCCGTGGAACCGGAGGTAGACCGGGAAGCAGTGGCCCAGCACGGCGGCCAGCCCGGCAAAAAAGACGGTGGTCTCGTCCACCTGCAACAGCTGCCTGGCGATGAGCACCCCCGCCGCCCCCTTGAGTGCGTCCAGCAGCAGGGTGGCCACACCCCAGATCCGGCCGGTGGTGCGCAGCACGTTGGTCGCCCCGATGTTGCCGCTGCCACTCTGCCGCACGTCCCGTCCGGTACTCAGCCGCACCAGGATCAGGCCGAAGGGCACGGCCCCCAGCAGGTAGGCGATCAGGAGGGCCGTGATTCGCATCATCATGATTCCTTCACCTCATCAGGATTCCCGGACGGGCCCAGGGGCCACCCGTCCACCTCCTGGTATCGGGCTCCCGTTGGCAGCAGCGTGCTGCTGAACAGCGACAGCCGGGAGACCGTGAATCCGCCGAAGCTCTTTTCCGCGTGGTCGGCCAGGCAGGCGGCCAGCAACTCCCGCTCGTCCCGGCGCAGCGGGCGGCGAACCCGGGCCACCGTGAGGTGCGACCGGAAGGCCCGCCGCTCCCTGGGGAAACCCTCGCCCTCCATGGCCCCCTCCACGCTCTGCTGGAGATGGTACAACGGATCGGGCGGCCGGTGAAAGCCGGCCCAGAAGATCCGCGGAGACCGCAGGTGGGGAAAGACTCCCAGGCCCGCCGCCTCCAACCGGAACGGCTCCGTCGCCCCGGGACAGCCGGCCAGGGCACGGCACAGGCGTTCCTGCCTCTCCATCTCAACATCACCGAGAAAGGCCAGGGTCAGGTGAAGCCCCTCCGGCCGGACCCAGCGCAACGAGGGCAACCCCGGCTCCAGGTCCCCCCGCAGCCGGCCCAGCGCCGCCTTCACCTCCGGCGGGATGGTGAGGGCCACGAAGAGCCTCAGGGGCCCGGTCACAGGAACTGCCTCCGGACCATGTCCAGGGCACTGCGGCTGGCATACTGACGGATCTGGCCCCGGCTGCCCTTGAACAGGTGCCGCTGGTGCAGCACCGTCTGGCCGCTGTCCAGGGCGATGTAGACCAGGCCCACCGGTTTCTCCGGGGTGCCGCCCCCGGGGCCGGCGATGCCGGTGATGCTGACCCCGATGTCCGACCCGAAGCGCTGCCGCACCCCCTGGGCCATGCCCAGGGCCACCGCCGAGCTCACCGCGCCGAATTTTTTCAAATAGAGCGGGTTGACCCCCAGCAGCCGTTCCTTGGCCTCGTTGCTGTAGGAGACCACACCGCCGAGAAAGACCGCCGAACTCCCCGGCACCGCGGTGACCATCTGGGCCAGCATCCCGCCGGTGCACGATTCGGCCGCGGCCAGGGTCTTTCCGTGTCCGGCCAGCAGGCCCCCCACCACCGCCTCCAGCGCGTCCTCGCCCGATCCGAAGCAGTGGCTGCCCAGACGGCGGGCAAAACTGTCGGCCAGCTGGTCCAGCCGGTCACCAAGACGGGCGGTCCGCCGGTCCACGCCGCGCAGCTGAACCTCGATCTGCCCCGGCGATGCCAGCAGGCTGACCCGGATGGAGCCGGAAGGGTCGGGATAGAGTTCCCGCAGGCGGTCGTCCACCTCGGGCTCGGTAAGCCCGGTCACCCTGAGCACCCGCAGGTCGATCACCTTGCCGTCATGACGGCCGCGGAGGGAGGGGACCACCTGCCGGGAGAAAATGTCACGCAATTCAGATGGGACCCCGGGAAGGAGAAAGATGTCGCAGCCCTTCTCCTCCAGCCGCAGCCCGGGGGAGGTGCCCAGGCGGTTTTCCAGGGGGCGCGCCCCCATGGGCAGCAGCGCCTCCCGCTCGCAGGACGGCGGCATGGTCTGCCGCTGCGATTCGAAGCGCTCCCGGATCAGCTTCAGCACCTTTTCGTTGAGCACCAGGGTGCGGCCCAGCACCCGGGCCGCCACCCGCCGGGTCAGATCGTCCTCGGTGGGGCCCAGCCCGCCGGCGGCGATCACCAGGTTTGACCGGCTCACCGCCGACCGGAACACCGATTCCAGCGCCTGGTCGTCATCCCCCACCCTGGTCAGGACGCTCACCGGCAGACCGATGCGCTCCAACTGACCGGTGAGGTAGGCGGAATTTGTCTCGCGAAACCCGGAGGCCAGGAGTTCGGAGCCGATGACGATGATTTCAACTTTCATTGCACCGGGACGCAGCTCGTCTGTTTCGGAGAATGGATATCGACAAAATAATACCGTAAGGGGCCTTGGCTTGACAACGCACAGCGGAAATTAGGGGTCGAGCAGCGGGTCGGGATGCGTGCCCTCCCCCATGCCCGTCAGGGTGGAGGAGTTGATCAGGCTGGGGCCGACGATACCGCCGGAGATGATGAACTTCACCCCGTCCTCGATGGAGAGATCGAGGAGCCGCACTTCGGACCGCGGGGTCACCACCAACCAGCCGGATGTGGGGTTGGGTGTGGTTGGCAGAAAAACGCAGATCAGTTCCCCTTCGCCAAAGGTGTCGATTCCACCGGGGTATTCCTGGGTCAGAAAACCCATGGTCCAGAGACCCCGGCGGGGATATTCCACCAGCACCACCCGGGAGAATCCGGCATAGTGGCTGAAGCGGATCGACTGCATCAACTGCTGGGCGGCGCCGTAGACGCTCTTCACCAGGGGGATGCGCAGGATCAGGTTGTCCAGGGCCGTGAGGATCCGCCGCCCGATGAGGTTAGTGCCCAGCGTCCCCACCAGGAAAACCAGCAGCAGGGTCAGCACCAGACCGATGGGAATGGTCAGCGAGCGGAGGAACGGCTCGAAGTCGCGCAGCGCATCGCCGAACACCCCGGAGACCACCAGGTCGATCAGCCGCCGCACCAGGGGGGTGATGTAGGCGTTGATGATCTTGAACAGGAAGTAGAGCAGGGTGATGGTGATCAGCAGCGGCAGCATGATCACCAGGCCGGTGAAGAAAATCCGCCGCATCCGCGAGACCAGGCTGCGGGGGGCTTTCTCCTTGCCCGGCATTTTGCCGATCGGGTCAGTCATGATCGGGGTTCTCTCCGGCGGGGCCAACGGCCGCCGTCAATCTTTCGTGCGCTGCAGTTTGGGGCTGATCATGTGCCAGAACTTGATGCCGTAATCCATCGCCGAGGCGATGGCCAGCAGGATCACGATCCAGAGCAGGGACTGGCCGATCAACCGGAACATCTCGTTGGTGAAGAAGAGCTTGGCCAGGATGAGAAATACGATGGTCACCGACTGGGAGATCATCTTGTACTTGCCCAGCATCGACGCGGATATCACCTGCCCCTCGGCGGAGATGATGCTGCGGAACCCGCTCACCGCCAGTTCACGCCCGACGATCACCACCACCATCCAGGCCG
Source organism: uncultured bacterium (assembly GCA_965531145.1). Lineage (GTDB taxonomy): Bacteria > Acidobacteriota > JAQAZP01 > JAQAZP01 > JAQAZP01 > JAQAZP01. The sequence continues at coordinate 13,986 of CBESOE010000047.1, forward strand.
GAACCACCGCCGGGTAGACCTGGACCAGGGAAATGAAGGCCGCGCTGATCAGCAGCTTGTCGGCGAGGGGGTCGAGCAGTTTGCCCAGGGTGGTCACCTGGTCGCGCTTGCGGGCCAGGTAGCCGTCGAGCCAGTCGGTGGCGCAGGCGATGAGGAAAATAGTGCAGGCCAGCAGTTCCTTGCCCTCGAACTTGGTCAGCAGTGCCACCACGAGAAAAGGTACGAGGAAGATGCGAAACAGGGTCAGAAAAATGGGCAGATTCATGTCCGCTCCCGGTGATGGTCGACTTCCAGTTTCCCCTACCCGCAGCGGTTCCCCGCCAATCACGGCCACCCGCTCCGGTATCGGATTATATAAACCGTGCCGGAGGGAGTCAAAGCACCCCCTCGACCTGAGGGTTTCGGTTTGGGTAGAATGGTGCACATGCTGATAGAGCAAGGAAGGGTTCAGGAGGGGATATGAAGAAGATCAGTCTGGTGGATGCGCTGGGCCGGGGCCTGAGGACCGGCTTTTTTTTCGGACTGCTGGTGGGGATCCAGGAAGGGCTGTCGGCGGTCACCATCACCCGGGCCCGCACCGGTGATGTGAGCATCACCGGCCTCTCCAAACTGGCCCACGTTTTCTTCACCCCGGTTCTGGCCGATGCACTGCTGATGGCCCTGGTGGCCCTGGTACCGGCTCTCGCCCTCTGGTTCTGGCAGCGCCGGTCCACCGTGGCCACCGAACAGTTCGATTCCCTGCTGGCCGGCCTGGCCGGCGGCGGCGCCATGCTGATCTTTGCCGCTTTCCGCAGCTTCCCCGTCTTTTCCATGAACCTGCTGTTGAAGATCGACGGGGTCTTCAGCCTGCTCCGCCTGGGGGGAGCCGCCCTGCTGGCCGGAGTGGCCTTCCAGGTGCTGTTCCGGCGCTACGCCGGCCGCGTCACCCTCCCGGCCCTGGTGCTCACCGCCATCACCATCACCCTGCCGGCCCTGCCCGTTTCCTACTGGGGCTTCCGTAACGAGGATCATCCCCTGGGCGGAAATACCGGCTTCTACATCGGTTTGACGGTCTCGGTGGTGGTCTTCTGCCTGCTGACCCTGCTGCTGCGCCGCCTGCTGGGCAGCGAGCTCTCGCGGCGCCGGGCCATCCGCTGGTGGTTCATTCTGGCGGCCGCCGGACTGGTGGCCGGCACCTTTCTCCCCCTGGCCTTCATGGAGCACTCCCGGGTCATGGACCAGCCGTTCGAGGTGCCCGGCGACCGCAACGTGGTGCTCTACACCGTGGACACCCTGCGCGGGGATGCCCTGGACCTCGACGATCCCGATTCGTCCCTGACGCCGAACCTGGCCCGGCTGGCCGCGGCCGGCACCCGTTTTGACGATGTCCAGGCCCAGTGCCCCTGGACCCTGCCCTCCATCTGCTCGATGATGACCGCCATCCACCCCAGCGGGCAGGGCGTGGTCTCGTCGCGCCAGCGCCTTGACTCGGCCCGCCGCACCCTGGCTGAGGAAATGGCCGCGGCCGGCTACCTGACCCAGGCGGTGGTCTGCAACGCCTGGCTCACCGACAGTTTCGGCCTGAACCAGGGCTTTGAATTCTACAACCACGTCTGGGAGGAGGGCGCGTCGGAGTACTGGGAGAACACCATCTGGGTTCGCATCGTCCGGCGGTTCAAGCCGGGGTTCCTCGTGGCCCCGGACACCCACAACTCGGCAGAGATGGTGGACCGGGCGATCCATTTCCTGCAGCAGAACGCGGAGAGCAACTTTTTCCTCTGGGTCCACGTCATCGACCCCCACGACCCCTATGCCCCGCTGGGCCGCTTCCGCGCCCTGGCCGCCCAGGGGTACAAGGGGCGGCTGCCGCCCACCCGGTCGGGCAATGTGAACAAACTGCGCCGGGGACGGCGACTGGAAGCCGAGGACCGCCGTCACCTGCGCCGCCTCTACGATCTCGAGGTGCAATACACCGACGAGCAGTTCGGGCGATTGATGGACACGCTGGAGGACCTGGACCTGCTGGACAACACCCTGGTGGTCTTCACCTCGGATCACGGCGAGGAGTTCTGGGACCACGAGAACGTGGGCCACGGCCACACCCTGTTCGACGAACTGACCCATGTGCCCCTGATCATCAAACCGCCGGAGGTTCCGGCGGTGCAGCAGGTGAGCACCCAGGTGCGGTTGATCGACATGGCGCCCACCATCCTCGACCTCCTCGGCCTGCCGCCCATGGCCGAAGGACAAGGTTCCAGCCTGCTGCCGCTGATGGAGGGAGCCGTCGAAGATCACCGGACGAGCTTCAGTGAAGCCCTGATCTACTTCGGGGAGAAGAAATCGGTGGATGACGGCCGCTTCCGCCTGATCCTCTCGGCGAACAGCGGCACCCAGGAGCTCTTCGACCTGGAGGCCGACCCCGGCGCCACCCACGATGTCTCCGACCAGTATCCCGAGGTGGTCACCAGGCTCAAGGAAGCGCTCCGCGATCACCTGCGCGAGCAGCAGTCGTTTAACGAGTCGCTGGAGAAAAATGAAGAAAACGGCGAGTCGAAGATTGACGACCGGATGAAGGCACGGCTGCGCGCCCTGGGCTACCTCCAGTGATCAATCGAGGGAGAGGATGCCCTTGCGCAGGGCCTCGGTGATACAGGGGTAGATCAGATCCTCACCCAGCGGCGGCACCGCCTCGGCCAGTTGCCCAATGATGTCCCCCACCGACCGCTTCCCGTCGCAGAGTTCCAGCACCCGCATCTCCTGACCGGTGAGCTTGCTCCGGCTTTCAGTATGCTGCAGGTAGGGCCAGGGGCCGCGGGGAACCGCACCGCCCAGCTCCTGCACCTGCTCCTCGATCTGCCTGCGAAAGGCTTCCCCCCTGAGCCGTACCAGACCGGCCACCCGGATTTCCCGCATCCGGGCCTCGGCCATCAGCCGGTCCAGGGGAAAGGCCAGGCTGCGCTCCGACAGCTGCCCGCTGAACTGCGGGCGCAGGCCGAGAAAACGCTCCTGGGACCGCTGGGGGAACCGGGCGCCCCCAGCCCGGCAGACAGCGAGAAAGAGGTGGCTCTCCGAGCGGGATTCCATCAGGCCAAGGCGGGAGAAGCGCTTCCCGGCCTGGTTGGCCAGGGCGGCCGCCTGGCCGGCGGTGATCAGCCCCTCCTCCACCTCGTAGCCGGCGGCGTGGAGGGCCAGCGGCCCCTGCCCCTCGTCGATGATGCGGGTGATGCCGTAGTTCCCGGCGTCGCGGTAGACCAGCGAGTGGCGGTAGAGGGTAAAGCGCAGCGGGTCGGCCTTGACCACCGTGCGGTGGTGGTGCTCGATGAAACTCACCGTGGCCTGGTGGTCCTCCAGCCTCTCGCCGGGAAAACCCACAAACCAGCCCAGCACCACTGGCAGGTCCAGTTCCTCGCAGTGGTCGAGGATCTGCCCGGCCGCCTCGATCTTCATCCCCTTGTCCATCAGGTCCAGGACACGCTGGGACGCCGACTCCAGGCCGAAGAAGAGCATCCGGCAGCCGCCCTCGCGCAGCCGGCGCAAAAATTCCAGGGTGTAGATCGGCTCGAACTTCACCTCGGCATACCAGCGGGCGTCGGGCGCCGTGCGGCGCAAATGGTCCGCGATTTCACCGAGGGTGGCCGGCGGCACCGAGTCATCGTAGAAGGCGAAGAGCCGGGCCCCCACCAGTTCCCGCAGGCGGTCCACATCGGCCAGCACCCGGGGTGTCTTGCGTTTGCGGAAATTGCGGTCCGGGGTGAGCACCGGCCGGGTGCAGAAGGCGCAGCGGTTCCAGTAGCACCCCCGGGAGGACTGGAGGTGGTAGACCACCTCCGGCGTCAGGTAGCGGTCCAGGGGCATCAGGTCATAGGCCGGAGTGGGGTAATCGGACACCGGCGCCGCGCAGTCCTGGCTGGTGGCCAGCACCTCCCCCGTCTCCCCATGGAGGTAGAGCAGGTTGGGTACCTGGGCCAGGTCGCCGCCGGGCCACTCCTCCACCAGGCGGGCCAGCGGCACCTCGCCGTCGTGGAGCACATAGCCGTCCAGGTCGCGGAAGAAGGCCGTGTCCCCCCGTATCTCATCCTCCAGGGAAAGCAGCAGGGCGCCCCCCGCCACCAGGCAGAGCTCCGGGCCGGCCGCCCGGCGCAGCAGCCGGGCCAGGGTCAGCGCCGGCAGCAGCTGGTCCACGTAGCCCACCGACAGCCCCACCAGTTGCGGCTCACCGGCGAGGATGGCCGGGACCGTCTGTTCCTCGAAGAACTCCACAAAGGGGTTGACCCGGCGGTCCTCCGCCGCGGCGAACAGCCCCTCCACCGTGGTTTCCCGGCCGTCCAGCCGGAAGCCGAAGGAGTCGTAGGAAGCCGGCGCAAACTCGGCGGAGATCAGCTGCAACGACCGGTTGAGGGTGAAGACGGCGTCGTGATAGGCGTCGGGGTCCATGAAGGGATCCCAGCGGGTCATGGTCTCCCGGGCACCGGCCGTCCCGGCGGCCACGGAGGGTCCGTCAAAGACGATATTGATCAGCTCGAGGTAGCGGCGCTGGTCCACCGGCCCCAGCTCGGCCAGCTCTTCCAGGGCGGAGAGTTCCCGCTGCAGCCGTTCCGTGGAAAGCAGCAGCCGCCGGGCCGAGGTGAAGTGGTGAAAGGCGTCGATGTTGGCGTCCACCAGGGTCACGCGGCAGCCGGCAACGTCCCGCAGGTAGCCGCCGAGGGCCGGCAGGGCGGGATAGGGCTGCCGTACCTCTGCGGCCGGCGGATAGACCAGGGTCACATGCATTTCCGGGGTTCTCCTCGATGATGACCAGGGTATCTTATCCGCCGCCACCGGGACCGGGCAAGCTGACCGGGGATCGTTGACTCCCCGCGAACGCTTCAAGTACCATACCGCCCCTGCACTCAATAAAGGAAAGCCCATGGACTGGAACGCCGAATTCATCTGGACCCAGTTTTTTCTCTGCTCGGCGGCCATCGTCTTTGCCGGCACCAAGCTCACCCGCTACGGGGACCGGATCGCCGAGCTCACCGGTCTGGGCCGGCTCTGGGTGGGGGCGGTACTGCTCTCCATCGTCACCTCGCTGCCCGAAATGGTCACCGCCTGCTCCTCCGCCTGGCTCGGTGAACCGGACATCGCCCTGCAGAACGTGATCGGCAGCAACCTCTTCAACATCCTCGTACTGGTGATGCTCGATTTCCTCATCCGCCGCCGGTGCGTACTGGCCGAGGCCGACCCGGGCCACCGGGGCAGCGCCTTCACCGGCACGGCGATGATGCTGGTGGTGGCCGCGGCGGCCCTCTTCTTCAACCTGGCCCAGGACCGCGGCCAGGCTTTTGAGACTTACTCCCGCATTCCGGTGGGCCTTGATAGCCTGGGTCTGGGTGTGATCTATGTCTGGGCCATGTGGCGGATCTTCAGGGTGGGCCGCCGGGAGCGGAAACGCACCCGCAACGTTGCCCCCGCAGTGGAGACCAGCGCCACCCCCGGCATGAAGGCCTCCCACATCTACGTCGTCTTCCTCGGCGCCGCCGTGGTGATCCTGGCCGCCGGCTACCGCATGACAGTTCTGGGCAGCATCATCTCCGAAACACCGCTGAATATCGCCGGCCGGCAGGTGATGATCACCGACAACTTTGTCGGCATGATCCTCATCGCCATCGCTACCTCGCTGCCCGAGTTGGTGGTGACCATCAGCGCCGCCCGCATGGGCGCCGCCGACCTGGCGGTGGGCAACATCCTCGGCTCCAACATCTTCAACATGGCCATCATCGCCATGGCCGACGGCTTCTACTTTCACGGGCCGATCCTGCTCTACGCCGGCCGGGCCGTCTTCTACACGGCTCTGCTGGGGGCCCTGATCTCCGGCGTGGCCCTGCACGGCATCGGCCGCCCGGCCCGCCGCCTGGGCTTCTCCCGCCTGGGGCCCCACTCCCTGGCCATCCTGCTGATCTACGCCGCCGGCATGCTGTTCCTCACCTGGTCAGGTCTGCTTGTCAGCTGATGGCAGCTGATGGGGACAGCTACCTCCCGGCACTATTCACGTGTTTTCAACAGTTTAAATTGTGCCGGGACAGCTACCTGGCCCAAGAGGTGACAGCCACCTATTAATTCCCAAGTGAATACTGACGGAATTCAATGCAGTAGACGGGTGACAGTCACCTATTTTTATTAAATGGTGACTGTCACTGTTTTTTTTAGGGTGCAAATGGGCAATAGAACTGGCACAAAATAGGTGGCTGTCACCTCTTGGGTCGAGATCAGGTCCTGCCATGTTGTAACCCTGCGACCTTGGAGCGTTTCGCGACCGTAGCAGGGGTGCAACATGGCAGGGCCTGATCTCCGGGAGGGCGCCGGAAAAATGTACTCGTCCCTTATCCTTGATGATTTAGAATGAAGCTCTCTGAATCGTAGGGTTATTCGTGCCGAGGTAGAGGCGGGTCACCTTGTCGACGTAGTTGCGGGTCTCGGTGATATGCGGCACACGGCCCAGGCGCTTGACGCGCCCCTCGCCGGAGTTGTACGCCGCCAGAGCCAGGGAGAGGTCCTTGTTGAAGAGGTCGTGCAGGTAACTGAGGTAGCGGATACCGCCCCGAAGGTTCTGTTCCGGGTCGAAGGGGTCGGTGACCCCCAGCATCTTCGCCGTTGCCGGCATCAGCTGCATCAGGCCCTGGGCCCCCTTGGAGGATACGGCCCGGGGGTTGAACGCCGACTCCACCTCGATCACCGACACCACCAGGTTCGGGTCAAGGCCGTAACGGCTGCAGATCGTCTCTATCGTCGGCAGGTAGTGCCAGGCCCGTCCGGATCCCGGCTTGAGCAGGGCCGCCAGGTTCTTGCCGGTGGACCGGGCCTTCTTCTTCGTGCCCACCACCATCTCACGGCTCTCCCCGGCCCGGGGCCGGTGATTGGTGAAGATGACGGTGCCGTCCGGGCGAACCACGCGGAAGATGTCGGCCATGGCGCCGGCAGTGAAGGACGAGACAAGCAGAACCATACAGAGATACCGGACCGCGGCCGCGGACCGGGAACGGACCGGTTTGGCCCCTCCTGGCATTCCACTGGGCATTACGCTCAAACTCTCCCCACGGCCGTTTGCAGATACACCCTCTAAGGGCTTATCGGCACGGAACGGCCGCCGGTTGAGCCGGCGTCGATACCTGTCATTCTTGTCAGCCGAGGAGGTCGGCGAGGATCTCCGGAGCCCGGTCCAGCAGTTCGGGCAGACCGTCGGGGTTCTTCCCCCCGGCCTGGGCCAGGTCGGGCCGTCCGCCCCCTCCCCCGCCAATGATGGGCGCCAGTTCGCCGATCACCTTCTTCGCGTCGATGCGGTCGGTGAGGTCGGGGGTGACCAGCACCAGCAGGGCCACCTTTTTGCCGCTGACCCCACCGAGGATCACCAGGCCGGACCCGATCTTTGTCTTCAGGTTGTCGGCCAGGGTGCGCAGCTCCGGCGGTTTGAGGTCGTCGGCGCGGTGCAGCAGCACCTTGATCCCGGCCACCTCAATGGGCCCGCCGCCCTCGTCACCGCCCTCGGGCCGCGAGGCCAGCTGCATCTTCAGCTTCTCCACCTCCCGCCCCAGATCCTTGGCCTGCTGCTGCACCCGGCCCAGATCCTCCACCAGCGTGGCCGGCGAACTCTTAACCGCCCGGGCGGCATCGTCCACCAGCGCCTGCTGCCCCTGGAAAATCTCCAGCGATTTCCGGCCGGTCACCGCCTCAACCCGGCGCACGCCGGCGGCGATACTCTTCTCGGAAAGGATCTTGAACAGGCCGATCTCACCGGTGCGGCCGCAGTGGGTGCCGCCGCACAGCTCGCGTGAGTATTCACCCACACTGACCACCCGCACCGTGCTGCCGTATTTCTCGCCGAAGAGGGCGATAGCCCCGCCGGCCACCGCCTCCTCCATGTCGGAAACAACGGTCTCCACCGGCAGGTCGTTGCGCACAACCTCGTTCACTTCCCGCTCAATGCGCCGCAATTCCTCACCGTCGATGGGCGAGAAGTGCGTGAAGTCGAATCGGAGACGGTCCGGGGCCACCATGGAGCCGGCCTGCTTCACGTGGTCGCCCACCACCGACCGCAGGGCCGCCTGCAGCAGGTGGGTGGCGGTGTGGTTGGCCATGGTGGAGCGACGGGCCCCGCGGTCCACCCGGCAGTCAAAACGGTCTCCCTCACCCACCCCGCCGGACACCACAGTCACCTGGTGCAGGACATAATCATTCCCCAGACGCTTGGCGTCGGTGACCTTCAGCGAGGCCTCATCCCCGTCCAGGACCCCCTGGTCCCCCACCTGGCCGCCCGATTCGCCATAGAACGGTGTGCGGTCGAGCACCAGCGTGCCGGCACTCCCCTGCTCCAGCCGCTGCACCCTGGCCCCCTCACCGTCCAGCAGGGCGGTGACCCGGCAGTCCCGGGCGGTGGTGCCGTCATAGCCAAGGAATTCGGACCGGGGTACACCCTTCAACAGGGCGGCCATGGCATCCCCCTTGGCCTCTCTCTCTCTCGCCGCCGAGGCCGACCGCTCCTGCTGCCCTTTCATCGCCACGCCGAACCCGGCGTGATCAACCATCAGGCCCGCGTCGGAGGCGATCTCGTCGATCAGGTCCCGGGGAAAGCCGAAGGTGTCGTAGAGTTTGAATGCCTCGTCGCCGGGGATCACCTCGGCGCCATCGCTCTTCAGCCGCCCCAGCAGGTCGCCGATCAGCTTCATCCCCTTGGCCAGGGTTCGCTCGAATCGTTCCTCTTCCGAAAGGGTTACCCGGGAGACAAAGCTCCGCGACTCCTCCAGCTCGGGGTAGGCGCTCACCATCAGGTCGGCCACCTTCCCGGTGACGTGGTGCAGGAAGGGATCGCCGGTGCCCAGCAGTTTGCCGTGGCGCACTGCCCGACGGATGATCTTGCGCAGCACGTAGCCACGGCCGTCGTTGGCCGGCAGCACACCGTCGCTGACCAGGAAGGTGATGGAGCGCAGGTGGTCGGCGATGACCCGGAAGGAGACGTCGGTCTCGCCGCCGGCCCCGTAACCGGTGCCCACCTCCTCGGCGATATCGTTGATCAGCGGCTGGAAGAGGTCGGTCTGGAAGTTGCCCTCCACCCCCTGGAGGATGGCCGCCATCCGCTCCAGCCCCATGCCGGTGTCGATACAGGGGTGGGGCAGTTTGGTCATGGTGCCCTGCTCGTCCCGCTCGAACTCCATGAAGACCAGGTTCCAGAACTCGACGAAACGGTCGCTGTCCCCGGCCGGGTCCTCGTCGGCCCACTCACCGTTCACCCCCGGTCCGTGGTCGATGAAGATCTCGGAGCAGGGCCCGCAGGGTCCGGTGTCGCCCATGGCCCAGAAGTTGTCCTTCTCGTCCAGACGGTAGATCTTCTCCGCCGGCACACCGATCTTCTCGTTCCACAACCGGTAGGCCTCATCGTCCTCGCGGAACACCGAGACGCAGATGTCCTTGGGATCCAGGCCGTAGCCGTTGAGGCAGAGGTCCCAGGCCAGTTCGATGGCCTTCTCTTTGAAGTAGTCACCGAAAGAGAAGTTGCCCAGCATCTCGAAAAAGGTCTGGTGCTTGCGGCTGCGGCCCACGATCTCGAAATCGTTGTGCTTCCCCCCGGCCCGCACGCACTTCTGGTGCGACGTCGCCGTGGCATACTCCGACTTCCGCGCCCCAGTAAAGATCTCCTTGAACTGGTTCATCCCCGCGTTGGCAAAGAGCAGGGTGGGATCCTCGTGGGGCACCAGCGACGAGCTGCGCACATACTGGTGTCCATGCTTCCTGAAAAATTCGATAAAGGTCTCGCGGACCCGGTTGCCTTCCATCTTCGGCGTTCCTTTCATCTCGGACATGGAAACAGCAATGGGGATCAACCGACCGGGACCCGCACCACTGTCCGTGGGAGACCAATGATTATTGGTGCGGGGTCCATTGTCAATAGACTCCGGCCCAAGGAAAACCGCTCCCGCCCACCGGGCCCTCCATCGGAAATTCGTTGCGATTTCTCCGAAAAGAACATAGATTGACCCTATCGCAGCGCTGTTCGACGACATTTCCAACAACAGATGCCAAGGGGATACGATGAAGATCTCGATGGTAACGCTGACCGTTCTCGGGATTCTCCTCACCCTGCCGCTCACCGCCGCCACCATTCACATACCCGCCGACCAACCCACCATCCAGGCCGGCATCAATGCAGCCGTGGACGGCGACACGGTGCTGGTGGCCGACGGCTGGTACGCTGGCCCCGGAAACCACAACATCGACTTCCTGGGCAAGGCAATTACGGTGCGCTCGGAAAACGGGCCCGCCGCTTGCACCATCGACTGCATGGACGAAGGGCGAGGCTTTATTTTCCAAAACGGAGAGGGTGAGGAATCCGTGCTTGAGGGATTCACCATCCGCAACGGTCGGATCCAGTACCAGGGCGCCGGCATCTACTGTCTCAACTCCTCCCCCACCATCAGCGGGAATACGCTGGACAGCAACTTTGCCGCGGCCATCATGGGTGTTGAGCGGGGCCTCGGCGGCGCCATTTATCTCGAAGGGTCCAGCGCGAAAATCATCGGCAACACCTTCACCGACAACGAAACAGAGACCGCCTGGTCAGGAGGAACTTACGGCTACGGCGGCGCGATATACGCCACCGGGTGTTCACTGGAGATCACAGGCAATACCGTTATCGACAACTGGGCCTACGACGGCGGCGGGCTTTACTGCAGAGACGGGAACGGCACCACCATCAGCGGCAACCTCTTCTCCGACAATTACGGCGGCGGATTGACCTGCCTTGACACGGACTCGGTGATCTCCGACAACCAGGTCCTCAGTAATGTGTACGGGGAAGCCGGGGGCATGCGGGTCAGTTGCAACGTCAGCGGCATGGGGACCCTCGTCTCCGGCAACACCGTCTCCGACAATATCGGCGGCAATGCCGGAGGGATCCGCGTCGAAGGTCCGGTCACCGTCACCGACAACCTCATCTCGGGCAACTACAATTACTGGAGTCACGAATGGGCCGGCGGCGGCATCGCCGTCCGGGGCGGCGCCCCGATCATCACCGGCAACGTGATCACCGGCAACGAGTCCGTCGCTTTCGGCGCCGGGATCAACTCCTCACATGCCGGCCCCATCATCATCGGCAATGTGATCACCGACAACTTTGCTCACTACTGCGGCGGCGGCATTCATTTCGAGAGGGGCGGCTCTCTGATCACCGGCAACCTGATCAAGGACAACCGAGCCAACTCCGGCGGCGGCGGCATTGCCTGCCTCAACCACTCGAACCCGCGCATCGTCAACAACCTGATCGTCGATAACACCGCCGGTCACGATGGCGGCGGCGTCTCGGTGCGCTACGCGTCAAACCCGCAGATATCGAACTGCACCATCACCGGCAACTCGGCTGCCAATCGTGGGGGCGCCGTGGCGCTGCACAATCTCTGCACCACCACGGTCAGCAACTCCATCCTCTGGGGCAACGAGGCCGACCACGGCAGCGAGATCTTCATCAGCGGCGTGACATCGGAACCCTCCACCCTGGACATCGAGTGGTGCGACCTGGAGGGTGGACAACCGGCCGTCTGGGTGGCCACCGGCTCATCTCTCTTCTGGGGCGAGGGCATGATCGACGCCGAGCCACTCTTCGCCTCCGGCCCGTCAGGTGACCACTACCTCGCCCAGCTCGCTGCCGGCCAGGTGGTCCAGAGCCCCTGCGTTGACGCCGGAGATCCGTCCGCCGCCATGCTGGACGGCACCACCCGCACCGACGAAGTATCGGACGCTGGGGTGCTCGACCTGGGCTACCACTACCTCTACCGCCTGCCCGGCGTCAGGCCACTGGTGGTGGTGGGCCTGGGCACCGGCCCGGACAACCCGCCGCGGATCAGGGGATTCCTGCCCGAACAAGATGCCACCCGGATGTTCGCCTTCCAGGCTTACGACCCCGCGCACTACGGGGTGAATCTGGGTGTGGGCGACCTGAACGGTGACACGGGTGACGAGTTGCTTACCGGCCCCGGTCCCGGCGAAATGTTCGGCCCCCACGTGCGGGGGTTCACCGCCGACGGCACCCCCCTGCCCGGCCTGAGCTTCCTTTCCTACGGCACCAACAAGTTCGGCGCCAACGTGGCCGGCGGCGATATCGACGGCGACGGTTACGACGAGATCATCACCGGCCCCGGGCCGGGCGAGGTCTTCGGCCCCCACGTCCGGGGTTGGAACTACGACGGCAGCGGCACGGTGACCGCCATGGCCGGGGTCAACTTCTTCGCCTACGGCACGCCGAAGTGGGGCGTCAACGTGGCCGCCGGCGACCTCGATGGCGACGGCTTTGACGAGATCATCACCGGCGCCGGGGCCGGGCCGGTATACGGCGCCCATGTCCGCGGCTGGAACGTGGACGGCGGCAGTGCCGCGTCGATACCTGGGATCAGCTTCTTCGCCTACAACACACCCCGCTACGGGGTCAGGGTCAGTTGCGGTGACATCGACGGCGACGGCCTGGCCGAGATCATCACCGCCCCCGGCCCCTCCCCCGCCTTCGGCGCTCACATTCGCGGCTGGAACTTCGACGGGTCAACGGTCAGCGGAATGACCGCGGTGAACTTCTTTGCCTGGCCGCCGGAAGCTGTGCGCTACGGTGCCTCGATCCATGCCGGCACTGACCTGGATGGCGACGGCTGGACCGAGCTGGTGGTGGGCGCGGGGCCCGACCCGGAGGTGGCGTCACAGGTCAAGGTTTACGCCCTCCAGGGCTCCCAGCTCCTGATCCGCTTCTC
>CBESOE010000048.1:0-26640 GCA_965531145.1 uncultured bacterium
CTCGATGCCGGCGGCCACAAGATCACCGCCTGGAATCAGAACATTCCAGCTCTGGCTGCGCTGATCGGTGACAATCTCTTCCAGTTGATGGCCGAGGATGTCACACCTTCCCCCTACAACCAGCCGCCCTATCCGGCCGCTGGTAGTACGGACACAGCATCGTGCCTCGTCACGGCGGTATCGCCGTAAAAGGGCGGGGGAATGGCCCGGGACTCACTTCACCGGGAACTCCGGCGGAACAAGCTCCGGCGGCGGTGACTGTTCCAGCTGCTCGAGGATCACCTCGATGGCCTTGGCCAGCTGGGGATCGCGGCCGGCCAGCAGGTCCTCGGGCCGGTTCTCCACGTAAATGTCGGGCAGGGCGCCCTGGTTCTCCACCACCCACTCGCCGCGCAGGTTGGCGAATCCGACATTGGCCTGGGTCACCAGGCCGCCATCGGTGAGCGGGATCATGTTGATGATGCCGATCAGGCCGCCCCAGGTGGGCACACCCACCACGGTGCCCAGGCCCTTCTCCTTGAAATGGTCGGTGAACACCTCGCCGTCCGAGCCGGTGCCCTCGTCGCAGAGCACCACGATGGGGCCGGGGTGCACGCCGTGGGGGTAGTGCATCGGTTCAAACTCCCGGGTCTTGCTGAGGTAGGTCAGGTGGCGCTCCAGCTTGTCGATGATGAACCAGGAAACGAAGCCGCCGCCGTTGTCCCGCACGTCGATGATCAGTCCGTCGCGGTAGCGTTCGGCGCGGAAACCCTGTTCGAACTGCTGAATCCCCTCCTCGTCCATGTCGGTGAGGTGGATGTAGCCCACCCGGCCGCCGGTCTGCTCTTTGACGGTGCGGTAGTTGCCCTCGATCCAGTCGTAGTAGCGCAGGTAGCCCTCACCGTAGAGCGTCTCGATGGTCACCGTGCGGGATCCGGTTCCGTCCGGGCTCTCCGCCACGGTCAGCTGCACTTCGCGGCCTCTTTTGTCCTCCAGCAGGCGCCAGGGATTGTCACCGGCGGTGAGGTCATGGCCGTCGATGGCCAGCAGCCAGCTGCCGTCGGCCACCCTCACCTGAGGTTCGGTCAGTGGGCTGTTTACTCCTTCCAGCCAGCTCACCCCGGGCAGGACCTTTTCGATCTGCCAGCGGCCGGCTCCGGTGTCCGGTCTGAGGTCGGCGCCCAGCAGGCCCACTCCCACCTGGTCATACCCGGGGCCTGAGTCGCCTCCCCCGCCAATGATGTATTCGTGGGAGGCGGTGAGCTCGCCCAGCAGGTGGCCGATGATGTAGTTCATGTCTGCCCGGGTGGCCACGTGGGGGATCAGCGGAGCGTATTTCTCCCGCAGGTGCGCCCAGTCACGGCCATGGATTTCAGGGTCGTAGAAGAAGTCGCGGATCTGTCGCCAGACCTCGTTGTAGATCTGGGGATATTCGGCAAAGACCTCGGCCTTCTGACGCAGGCCGTCCCAGGGCAGTGCGCCATCGCCTACCTGGGCCGCCCGGGCCGCGTCCACAACTCCGGCAGACCGGCCGCTCATGTAGCCTGCCTTTTTCCCGTCGGCCGACAGTTCGTAGTGGCCGATGCCGGGGATGGTCATATCCAGTTCCTGGTCCTCGAGGCTGAAGCGCATCAGGTCCCAGTGGGTCACCCGGCGGGGGGTGAAGAACTCCTCGATACCGGGGAAGCCGAAAGTCTCTTTGGCGAGGAAGAAGAGGTGCGTTTCACTGGCCTTCAGCGTCTTGTAGGTGCCCGCTTCCAGCGGCACGGTGAAGATCCGCTTCTGGAGACCGTCGTAATCCACACCGGTGGGTTCGGCCTCCTCGGTGGCCTCCTCCTCATCCTCCACCGCATCCTCCGCCATCCGCCGCTCCGCTTCGGAGAAGGGGGGCGGGATGTCATCACGCAGCGTCACCGCCATCACCATGGTCTGGTTGACGTTGAGGTTGTTGTCCATGAAGGAGTCGAGGGCCGGCTGAAACCCGCGCTGGGAGAGGAAGTAGAGCCGCTCCCCCCCGGCGCCGAAGGCCGGGCTGAAATCGTCGAAGCGGTCGCCGGTGACCCGCACTGATGTGCCGCTTGCCGTGTCATGGATGAAGATGGCGCCGTTGAGGTTGCGGTCCACCTTGACGTAGGCCACCAGCAGGCTGTCCGGCGACCAGCAGTAGTCGCTCACCTCCCAGAAGATTTCGTTGTCCTTGAGGTTGGTTCCGCGATCGACCCGTTTGACCCCCGGCTGTCCCAGCTGGGCCCAGTAGAGGGTGAAGTCCTTGTCCTGGAAGAGCAGGCGGTTGCTGTCCGGTGACCAGGTGACATGGTAGTAGAAGGTGCTGGAGCCACTGGTGATCTGCGTCCATTCGGCGCCCGGATCCAGCTCGGTGACATAAAGTTCGTATTCACCGGTGCGGTCGGAATAGAAGGCCACCAGTTTTCCGTCGGGGGAGGGGACCGGCGAGATTTCCCGCGAACCGGGGCTGCGGGTCAGGTTCACCGTCCGCTCGGCCTCAATATCCATGAGGTAGATGTCACCCCGGGCTTCGGCGGCCACCACGTCCCCGGTTTCGTCGAGGCCGATCACCTCCAGGAAGTCTTCCGGCGAGTACCAGGAGTCGCGCATCTGCCAGCGGTCGCTGGGGATCTCGATCTCGAGCTTCTTCGACTCCCCGGCGCTGATGTCATAGACCCAGAGGTAGCCGGAACTGCCGTAGACGATCCGGTCGTCGCCCAGGGCGGGGAACTCCACGTCCCACTCCCCGTGATCGGTGAGCCGGGTCGCCCCGCTGCCGTCCGGGGCGCAGCGGTAGAGGTTCATCCGCCCGTCCTCCCGGTCCGAGGCGAAGTAGATGCCGCTCTCGTGCCACATGGGAGAGACGTCGTACCCCGGCCAGTCGGTGATTTTTTTGAAGCTCTTCGATACCCGGCCGGCGATCCAGATGTCCTGCTGGGCGCCGCCGCGATACCCCTTCCAGTTCATCCGGTCGGATGCCTGGCGATTGAGGGCCATGCTCTTCCCGTCAGGTGAAAAGCAGGCGTAGCGGACCTTGTCCAGCCCCATGTTCGCCGGTACCCCGCCCGCCGCGGGCACGCTGTAGAGCTCGGTCTGCCGGGTGCGCCGGGAACGGAAGATCACCGAGGCGCCGTCCGGTGTCCAGCCCAGCACTTCGTCACCCGCCGGGTGCCAGGTCAGCCGCCGGGGCTCTCCACCGGTTGACGGGATTATGTAGACATCGCGTCCGCCGTCGTAACTGGCGGTGAAAGCGATCTGCTGCCCGTCAGGGGAATAGCGGGCAAAGCGCTCCACTCCGGGGTGAGCGGTGAGCCGCACCGCCCTGCCGCCCTGGCGGTCCACTGACCAGAGATCGTCCTCGTAGGTGAACACGACCTGTTCGGCGCCGATGTGCGGATCGCGCATCAGCCTCCCCTCCATGGCCGCGCATTCAGCGGGGGTGGCAAAGCAGAAAATCAGCATGGCGGCGAAGACGGCCGCGGCAGTGTTGGCGTTGTGGCTGCTCATTCTGGCGCTCCTTATCGGTTCAGATCGAGGATCTCCGGTACTGTGCGAATGATAGTTCTCAACGGTGAGGGAAACAAGAAGTTCCCTGGAACCGCCAACCCTGGTTTCCCGGTCCCTGTACTCGATCCCTGATCCCATTGACCGTCAATGCTGGCACACATCTTGAACTCTGAGCATGGCGGGATAGCCGGGTGAGGGTCGAAGTGGTTGCATCAATCCGGGAGGTAATCGTGGAGCTGGAGACCATGGGAGTTGAAGGGGAGTCCCTGCGTGACCGGGTCAGGCGCCTTGGCCCGGACCAGCTGGACGAGGAGGAACTGCTGGCCCTGGTCCTGGGTGGCGGCTCGCCCCGATCGGTGGCCCCGTCGGTTGCCGGCTGGCTGCTCCGCGAGAGTGGCGGGCTGTCCGGCCTGGCCCGTATGGCCCCGGCCAGCTTCCTGCGCATGAAACGCCTGGACCGGCGCTCCGGGGCCCGGCTCTGCGCCGCGCTCGAGTTTTCCCGGCGGCTCAATGCCCTGGCCTACCGGGAGGAGCCCCGGGAGCCGATCACCGATCCGGCGGTGGCGGCGGCGCTGCTGCTGCCCCGGCTGGCCCACCGGCGGCGCGAGCACTTCGGGGTGCTGCTGCTGGACAGCCGCAACCGGCTGGAGCGTCAGGCCATCATCTCGGTGGGCAGCCTCAACGGCTCCCTGGTCCACCCCCGGGAGGTCTTCCGCGAGGCATTGATCCATGCCGCCGCCTCACTGATCCTCTTCCACAACCACCCCTCGGGAGATCCCACTCCCAGCAGGGAAGACGTGGCCATCACCGGCCGCCTGCTCAGTGCCGGTTCCCTGGTGGGAGTGGAAGTGCTGGACCACCTGGTGATCGGCCGGGGAAGGTTCACATCGCTCAAAGAACAGGGGTTGATGTGAGGAGGCCGGTTTACCGTCGTGCTCGCCTCACCGCCCGGGCCACCGGTGCCAGCAGCAGCGAGTTGCCTATCACCGAACCGAGCACCATGGCCCCGGCGGCGGCAACCGCCCCGATTACGTCGAACAGTTCCACCGCAATGAACAGTGCGGCCACCACGCTGACAACCTGGAGGGTGGTGGACCAGGTGATGGGCGGTGTGCGCCGGGCCTTGACCAGCACCGCGCGCTGGTATGAGAAATAGACCGACGCCGCGGGGATCAGCACGAAGATCATGGTGGGCAGGGAGGCGAAGGCGGCCAGCTCTCTGCTCAGACCCGAGACCTTTTCGAACCACAGACCGGACAGGGGGGTGAAGGCCACCAGGCCCAGGGTGGCGCTGGCGGCGATGGCCAGGGTCACGGCAAAGCGGCGCACGGCACTGTTGTTTTCGAACCGGTCACCCACCAGGGCGATGGCCGCCTCCAGGAAAGAGATTCCGATGGCGCGGAACAGGAACACCAAAGCGCCGATCACCGGCATCACCGCCAGAGACTCCAGGGGCATGCGGCTCCGACCGAGGAAGAAGCTGGTCATGGGGTGGATGGTGAGGTTGATGGTGGAGGTGAGGGCCAGCGGGTAGTAAAAGGTCCAGATCTCCCCGTAAGTGATCGGTTCTCCCTCGGGTTCCACCGTGGCCAATGAGCGGACGATTTGAATGGCCATGATCCGGCTGGCCATGGCCTCCATCACCACTCCCGCGGTCAAGGCTGCCGCACCCACGTAGGCCCCCGGCAGCTCGAAGCCGAGGTAGAGGACCAGCGCGGTGGCGCTCATCGATCCCAGTCGAACCACCGTGCCCAACGCCACTTTGCGAGTCTGGCCGTTTCTGATCAGCAGGCCCTGGTAGAAGCGGCGATAGCCGATGGCCGCGGGCCAGGGCAGCAGGATGAAGAGCGCATTCACCGTCAGGCTCGCCACCTGGTCGGGGAGCATCATCGCCCTTCGCACCAGCAGGTCCATGGCCGGCGAGATCAACGAAACCAGAAGCAGAAAAGTGATGGCCGCACAGAGGAAGTAGGTGAATGAACGCAGCCGGGTGAGGGCCACCTGGTCCCTGGCCAGGGCGGTTGAGGCGCTCATGATCATGATGATCGGCGCTTCCACCAGGATGGCGATGGAGACCGCAATACCAAAGGCGGCCAGGTTGGATTCCGGGTTGGCCAGTCGGGCCACGATGGCGGCGAGGAAGGGAGCCTCCACCCCGATCATCAGCCAGGTCAGGGCCAGGGGTGACCAGAAAACGAAGATCTTTTTTTGGGTCAGGGTTGGCATTTATGATTCCAGGGTCAGCTGGCTCAGGTATCTCGCCATGGCCACGGTCTCCGAGAGTCTGCTGGCCGCCCGGCCCTTGATCTGTATGGCCGGCAACCGGAGACCGTGGGCCAGCACCAGATCCTGCAGGTGCCCGCACTTTCCTCCCCGGCTATTGCAGTAGGCTTCCTTCAGGAAGAAGCTCCGCTGGTTGTTGACAACCACTCCGCCCAGCCAGTCCAGCACACCCTTGTTCCAGGTGACCAGAATGTCGCCTGGGGTGAGGTATTCGTTCCACAGCCTCTCGAACTCTTCCGGCAATACAGCGTTGTTCATATCCTCCCGGCTCAGGCCCATGTGCACCAGTTGATCATCGGTGAGCCTCGAACCCTCCCGGGGAATCAGGAACTGGTCAAAAACAGAGCCGTCATCGGTCCTGTACGCCGACCAGCGGATCAAGGCGCGTTTCGATCCCATCCAGGGCACCGACTCGCCGTGGACGATGACCAGGTTGCGCAGCGGTCCCTTCAACTCCGGGGGGATGGTGCGGCGTGCCCGGGTGCGGCGTCGTTTGGAGCGGGACATTCCCGTGCCCTCGGGGAGGGTTCGAATGTGTTCAATCTGCCGGTCGATCATGGCCTCGAAGACGTCGATGAGCGTGTGCAGGCCAGGGGTATCGGGCTCGAGGATTCCCAACGACTGGACGATGGCCTCGATGGTGGAAATGGACTGTTCGTTGGGTTCTTTCC
Source organism: uncultured bacterium (assembly GCA_965531145.1). Lineage (GTDB taxonomy): Bacteria > Acidobacteriota > JAQAZP01 > JAQAZP01 > JAQAZP01 > JAQAZP01. The sequence continues at coordinate 6,447 of CBESOE010000048.1, forward strand.
TGATGCGGTAGCGGCTCGGAACTGCGGGGCTGAGACTGTATCGGGGCAGCTCTTCGAGCCAGGGGTTGCTTGTGTAGAGTTTTTGAACGTCCCTCCAGGTCCCGTCCAGCAGCACCAGCTCCCGGGGCCCCTGCTCCGTGTTAACGGTGGCCAGGTCAATGGCCCCGGGGCCGGGGTAGAGGAGCCCGGGGGCCTTCATTCCCTGGAGCTCGAAGGTGAACCTGCCGTCCTTGTCCGGCCAGACCACCTTGAGTTCCATGTTCTTCAGCCCCAATGAGGCGATGCGGACGGTTCCGATGTGGTGGAATCGTTCACACTTGTGCTGGACGATCACGATCCTGGTGCTGTTCTCCACCGGCACGATGCCGTCACAGATGCAGAAACCTGCCGCCTTGTAGCAGACATAGCAGAAGTCTCTGGCAGGGGGTGATGTGGGGGTGTTCTTCATAGCGCCCCCATTGTTCATGAATTTGTGGGGATTGGGAAGGGATGAGCGGCCGCCTACAGCGCCTCGATCCGGGTGATGATGATCCCTTCTCCTACCATGCAGGTTGAGGCCCACTCATCGGGGACGACATACTCGAACCTGACCCACAATCTGTCCACCTTGAACTCGTCAGGCAGGTTGGCCGGTTCATAGTACTGATCATTCTCGGGTATCGCAGTCTCGCTGACCACGATCACCCAGCAGTTGCTTCCCACTTCGGCAAAGTGGACGACCCCGACCTGCCCCCAGTTGTCATCATCATTGTCGCAACCCGGCGCTGCGAACAGGGCGAGACAGCAGAGCAGCAGCCCGGCGATTCTCAGAGATCCACTCATGGCAAATCTCCTTTGTGTTCTTGAGGATTATGCGGTTTCTTTTATAAAGTATACCTTTTTGACACCCCCCGCGCATTTCGACTACACTTTCCCCTCGATTTTCGATCGAAAACAACCTTGACCATAACAACCGACAGAGAGGGCAGAACCATGGACTGGGGAATGAAGAACCGCCTGAATCGTATCCTCCGGCCCGATTCGGGCCGCACCGTCATGCTGGCCATCGACCACGGCTACTTCCAGGGGCCCACCAGCGGTCTGGAGCGGCCGGGTGAGACGGTGAAGGACCTGCTGCCCCACGCCGACTGCCTGATGATCGCCCGCGGCGCCCTGCGCAACTGCATATCCCCCGAGCTGAACCTGCCGGTGGTGATGCGGGCCTCGGGCGGCACGTCCGTGCTCACCGACTTGGACAACGAGGGCCGCTGCGTTGCCATCGATGACGCAATCCGCATGAACGTTTCGGGCCTGGCCCTCTCCATCTTTGTCGGCGCGCCGAAAGAACGGCAGACCCTGCTGGCCTTCTCCGAACTGTGTGACGAGGGTGAACGCTACGGCATCCCGATCCTGGCGGTGACCGCGGTGGGCCGGGACATGGTCCGCGACTCCCGTTACCTCGGCCTGGCCTCGCGCATCGCTGCCGAGCTGGGGGCCCATGTCGTCAAGACGTATTACTGCGAGGGATTTGAAAAAGTGGTCAACGGCTGCCCGGTGCCCATCGTCATTGCCGGCGGCAAGAAGATCCCCGAGCGGGACGCCCTGAGCATGGCCTACAACGCCATCAACGACGGTGCCCGCGGGGTGGACATGGGCCGCAACATCTTCCAGTCCGACTGCCCGGTGGGCATGATCCGGGCGGTGCGCTCCATCGTCCACGACAACAACTCGGTGGACCAGGCCTACAAGCTCTACGAGCTGATCAAGAAAGACGGGTAGGAATAGCCAATGAAGATGAAGGTCGCCGTCTACTACAACAATCACGATGTGCGCATCGAGGAGCGCGAGGTGCCGGCCATCGGCCCGGACGAGCTGCTGCTGCGCATTGAATCCAGCGGCCTCTGCGGCAGCGACGTGATGGAGTGGTATCGGGCGGCCAAGGCCCCGCTGGTGCTGGGCCACGAGCTGGCCGGCACGGTGGAGCAGGCCGGCGAGGCGGTGACCACATACAAGGTGGGGGACCGGGTCTACGTCACCCACCACGTCCCCTGCAACTCCTGCCGCTCCTGTCTGCTGGGCCAGCACTCGGTCTGTTCCACCCTGCGCAGTACCACCCTCGACCCCGGCGGCTTTGCCCAGTATGCGCGGATCCCGGCGATCAACGTCGATCGCGGTATGGCCCTGCTCCCAGACCATGTTTCCTATGACGAAGGCTCGTTTGTGGAGCCGCTGGCCTGCGTGGTGCGTGGTCAGCGGTTGGGCGACTTCCGGCCCGGCCTCAATGTGCTGGTGATCGGCGCCGGGCTCTCCGGCCTACTGCACATCCAACTGGCCCAGGCCCGCGGCGCGACCCGGGTGGTGGCGGTGGACGTGGCCCCGGCTCGTCTGGAGGCCGCCGGCCGCTTTGGCGCCGATGCGGTGTTCGAAGCCGGCGAGGAAGATCTTCCGACAAAACTGCGGGAAGTCTTTGGCGGCCACCTTGCCGACCGGGTGGCGGTCTGTGCCGGGGTGCCGTCGGCCTATGCCCAGGCCTGGCAGTGCGTGGAGCCAGGGGGCACGGTGCTGATCTTTGCCCCGCCGCACCCCGAGTCCGAGGTGCCCTTCCCCCTCTGGGACCTCTGGAAGAACAACGTCAGCCTGATCCCCACCTATGCCGGGCCACCGGTGGACACCGAGGAAGCCCTGGCCTGGATCCGTTCGAAGAAACTCGATCTGGAGGGGATGATCACCCACCGCCTGCCCATGGACCAGACGGCCGAAGGGTTCCGTCTGGCCGCCGGGGCCACGGACTGTCTCAAGGTGGTCATCCACCCCCACGCCTGATCACCATTTCTGCCGTTCCATCTCCTCTCCGCCGTTGATACGGGGAGCAATCTGCTCTATTCTGAATGGATAAACCTTGTTCCTCATCACAACGTAGAACCATGTATACGTGTTTCCAACCAGCTCAAGGCAGGGGAGGAGGATCATGAAGTGTGAAAAATGCGGCGAGAACTTTCCGTCCCGGTTCTATTTCCGGACTGATTTCATCTATAACGGTACGGCCGTCAATACAGAATCCAGGTAAAACCACAATCAGAGGGAGGGATCGATGAAACGTTTGCTGCTTCCGGTGCTGCTTCTCCTCTTTTCGGCCCTGCCGGCCTGGGCGGCGGAGGAGGCGACCCAGCCCTACGGACTCCTGGAGATGATGGAGGACGAGCTGGAGCGCTCGATGAAAAACCTGGGCCATGCCTCCGACGTCCCGCTCTATTTCCTGCAATACGCGGTCACCGGTCTGCACAAGCTTGACCTGGAGGTGCAGGACGGCGGGCTCTTCGCGCCGCAGCAGGAACAGCGCCGCTTTCTCGACGTGGACCTCAGAGTGGGCAGCATGGAACTGGACAGCACCCACGAGATCCGCGGGACCGGTGCTGGCAGCAGCTTCAACTTTTCCTGGCGGCGGGCGGCGTTTCCACTGGAGAACGACCCCGAGGCCGTGCGGGCGGTTCTGTGGAACGAAACCGAACGCAAGTATCACCAGGCCCAGGAACGCTTCACCAAGGTGTTGGCCGACCGTCAGGTGATGGTGGAGGAGGAGGACCGCTCCGACGATTTTTCGCCGGCCGAAGCCCGGAAATACAGCGAAGATGAGACCAGCACCCCTGTGGACCTGGAGCAGTGGCACGGCCTGCTGAAAAAGGTGGGCACCTATATCGCCGGCCACCCCTTCGTGCGCACCTCCGGTGCCGGGCTCACCGTGGAGGACATCTCCACCACCATGGTGAACAGTGAGGGCAGCCGGCTGGAACACGGCAATCACTACCACCGGTTCTGGCTCCAGGTCCAGGGGATGGCCGAGGATGGTATGGAACTGCGGCGCGCCGAATACTACTCGGTGCGGAGCCTGGAAGGGCTGCCCGGTGAAAAGGCGATCATGGCCGATGCCGAACGGCTGGTCAGCGAACTGAAGGCGTTGATCGATGCACCGGTGGTGGAACCCTATATCGGTCCGGCCATTCTCAAGAACCGGGCCAGCGGTGTTTTCTTCCACGAAATCTTCGGCCACCGCATCGAGGGCCACCGGCAAAAGAGCGAGAGCGAAGGGCAGACCTTCACCAAGAAGGTGGGGGAGCAGATCCTCCCCGAGTTCATCAGCATCTACGATGACGCCACCATGGCCACCTTCGGTGGAAAGGACCTGCGCGGGTTTTACCGCTTCGATGACGAGGGCACCCCGGCCCAGCGGGTCACCGTGGTGGAGAACGGCGTGCTGCGAAACTTCCTCACCACCCGCTCGCCCATCGCCAACTTCCCGCAGAGCAACGGTCATGCCCGGCGACAGTTCGGCAGCGGGGTGGTGGCCCGCCAGGGAAACCTGATCATCAGCTCGGAGAAGAGTGTGCCCTACGACCAGCTGCGGCAACTGCTCATCGATGAGTGCAAGCGCCAGGGCAAGCCCTACGGCCTGGTCTTCGACGACATCTCCGGCGGCTTCACCTCCACCCGGCGGCGGGGCACCCAGTCGTTCAAAGTCCTGCCGCTGTTGGTCTACCGGGTGTACGCGGATGGACGGCCTGACGAGGTGGTGCGCGGGGTGGACGTGGTGGGCACGCCGCTGACCAGTTTCAGCAAGATATTGATGGCGGCTGACGACGACGGGGTGTTCAACGGCACCTGTGGCGCGGAATCGGGTTCGGTCCCGGTGTCCGCTATCTCGCCCAGCCTCCTGGTGGGTGAGATCGAGGTGGAGAAGCGGAGCAAGGGACAGAACAAACCGCCGATCCTGCCCCCGCCGGGAAAGGAGGAAAGCCGATGAAGAACATACGGACGCTTTGCTCCGCGATCCTCCTGCTGGCGGCCCTGGCGCCGGTTTCCCCATCACTCGCCGCTGACGACCCGGTGTTCCAAGCCATGTCCGACGAGCTGGAACGCTCCATGGACCAGCTGGTGATCGAGGGGATGGCCAAACCCTATTTTCTCAGCTACCTGGTCCAGGACAACGACGTGTCCATCCTGGAGGCGCGCTACGGTGCGATTCTCAACCGTGAAACCAGCCGTGACCGCTACCTCTATGTCGAGCTGCGTGTGGGCGATCCGTCCCTGGACAACATCGGCTACATCGGCGGGTGGCGCAGTATGGGCAATGCCCGCACCCGCATTGTGGCCGAGGACGATTACGACGCCCTGCGGCACCAGATATGGCTGGCCACCGACCGCAACTACAAACTGGCCCTGGAGAACCTGGCCGGCAAGCAGTCCTATCTTCAGGCCCACCCGAGGCGCGAACCGTTGGATGACTTCAGCGCGGCCGAACCGCTCGTGAAAATGTCCGAAGCGGTGACCCTGGACCGGGACCTCCCGGGGTGGGAGCAGCGGGTCCGGTTGGCGGCAAAGACCCTGGGCGAATATCCCACCCTCCAGGACTGGAAGGTGCGGCTCTACGCGGTGGCCCTGAACAAACGCTACCTGAACAGCGAAGGGAGCCGGCACCTCAAGGGCCGGGTGATCACCGAACTGGAAATCAGTGCCACCACCCAGGCCGCCGACGGCCAGCGGCTCTCCAGCTTTCTGCGCTATATGACCGCCGCCGGCGATGACCTGCCATCCGGCGAGGACCTGGCCGATGATGTACGGTCCATGGCCGGAGAACTGGAATCGATGGCCACGGCCGAGATCCTCGACAGCTACTCCGGTCCTGTGCTGTTCAGCGGAGATGCTGCCGCGCAGTTCATCTCCCAGTTGTTTGCCATTCAGCTGTCGCCCCCGCGAAAGCCGCTGCTGGCCAACGAGTGGATGAGCCGGTCTTTTCCGGATCCCAAACTGGCCGGCAAGATTAACCGGCGGATTTTCCCCGAGTTCGTCAGCATCATTGACGATCCCACCCTCAAGGCCTGGGAGGGCCGGCACCTGGCCGGGCACCTGGCGGTGGATGATGAGGGGGTTGCTTCCAGGCCGGTGATACTGGTCGACAATGGTCGGCTCACCGGCCTGCCCATGGGCCGGCAGCCCACGAAGGAGATCAATGCGTCAAACGGCCATGTCTGGGCCTCACCCATGCTCTGGCCCATGCCCACGACCACCAGCCTTCTGGTGAAGACCTCGAACCCGGTAAGCGGCCTGAAGGATGAACTGCGCCGTCTGGCCGGGGAGTTTGGCCTGGAGTACGGGTTGATGGTCACCCGGCTGGATGAGGAGCGCAACTCGATGATGTTCCGCCGCAGCTTTTCCATGGGTGACACGTCGGGCCGGCTGCTCAGTGCGCCGGTGGGGGTCTACAAGGTCTACGTGGAGGACGGACGGCTGGAGCCGGTGCGTGGTTTGGTCTTCGACGAGGTCACGGTCCGCGCCATGCGTGACGTGGGCATGCTGGGGGATGACCCGCAACTGACCAACCTGCGCCTGGGGTCGCGGTCCAGTTCGGTGATCATCCCGGCATCCATCGTCACTCCGTCGATACTGGTGGAGGAGATCGATCTCAAGGAGGAGACCACCCGGGAAACCGTTCTGCTGAGCAGTAACCCGATGTTCGGGGAGTGATAGTGTGGGGGTGAGGTCACTGGCCAGGGGGTGGATGCTGCAGATGCTGCTCAAGCGGTTTCTGGCCTGGCGCCGCCTGCCCTGGCTGCTGGCCCTGCTGGCCTTCCTGCTCTGCGCGCCCTCATTGCGGCTGGGCCTGCAGATCGACGACCACTTCCACCGTGCCGCGCTGACCCGGCCGGACCTGGAGTTTCTCGTCCGTTCGCCGGTGGGGCTGTTTGATTTCATTCGCGGTCCGCAACTGGTGGGCCAGTGGATCTCCGAGGGTTACCTTCCCTGGTGGACCGCTCCGGAACTGAGCATTGGATTTTTTCGCCCGCTGAGCAGCCTGACCCACTGGCTTGACTACCTGGTGTGGCCGGGCCGGCCCCACCTGATGCACCTCCAGTCCCTGATCTGGCTGGTGGCGGCGGTACTGCTGGCGGCAGCTTTGTACCGCTGGCTCTTCAGTGCCGCCTGGGTCGCCGGCCTGGCCGCCCTGCTTTTTGCCGTGGAGGACGCCCACGGCATGCCCGCGGTCTGGCTGGCCAATCGCAATGCCATGGTCGGTCTCGTCTTCGGTCTGCTGGCCCTGCTGGCCCACCACCGCTGGCGTTGCTCGAATTGGCTGCCCGGGGCGTTTCTCGCCCCGCCGGCATTCCTGCTGGCCCTGCTCTCCAACGAAGGCGCGCTGGCTGTGGGCGGCTACCTGCTGGCCCACGCCCTGTTCCTCGACCGGGGGACGTGGCCGCGGCGACTGGGATCGCTGGTTCCATGCGGCATCATCGGGGTCGGCTGGTGGGCGGCCTACAAGGCCATGGGCTTCGGTGTGACCGGTTCGGGAACATACGTCGACATCACCACCGACCCGCTGGTTTTTCTCCAGCAGGGCATGGCGCGTGTGCCGTTGCTGCTCTTCGGTCAGCTCGGATTTCCCGCCGATTTGGTTTACCTCATGTCGGCGGAAGCCGTCCGGGTGGTCTGGCTGACCGCGATCGTGGTCCTCGCCCTGGCCGGTCTCTTCCTCATCCCGCTGCTGCGCCGCGAACCGCTGGCCCGCTTCTTTCTCACCGGCATGCTGCTGGCCGTCCTGCCGGTCTGTTCCACCACCGTCTCCACCCGGCTGCTGCACTTTGCCGGCATCGGCGGCATGGGACTCATCGCCCTCTTCCTGTCCGGTGTGCTCGACCGTGAGCGCTGGATGCCACGCACCCGGTTGTATGGGCAACCGGCCCGCATGGCGGCGGCCCTGCTGATCTTTATCCATCTTGGCCTGGCGCCCGTCATCCTGGCCCAGACGGCGGGGTATGTGCGGCAGGCCGGGGAACTCATGGGCGGGCGGGAGGCGGCGAGCCTGGCCAACCTCAGCCCCACTGGAGAACAGCAGATACAGGTGATGGTCAACACACCCACCGTGGCGATCAGTGTGTACAGCTCGCTGATCGGTGTCCTCGACGGCACGGTATACCCCCACCGTGGACATGTGCTGGGGTCGGGTGTTCAACCGCTGGAGATCCGGCGCAGTGGGGAGCAAGCACTGCTGATCACCGCCCGGGGCGGATTTCTCGCGGTCCCGGGCAGTCCGGTTCCCGGTGATGAGCGCTCACCGCCGGTGGACATCAGGAACATGTATCGTATGTTCGACCGGATCTACCGCGGTGATCAGCCCTTCTCCGTGGGCCAGCGTATCGAACTGGCGGATCTTGAGGTGGTGATCCGGTCGGTCACTTCAGACGGTCGTCCTCAATCGGTGGAGTTTCGCTTCCACCGGCCCCTGGAAGACCCGCTCTACCGCTGGCTGATGTGGCAGGACCACGCCTTCATCCCCTTCACCCCTCCCGGGGTGGGGGAGAGGGTCACCATCCCGGCCGTCACCGTGCCGTTTCTATAAAGGGTGACGGCACGTCCACAGATCTTGCCCCCCTTTTTGTGCATAAAAAAAGCCCGCCGTTGCCGGCGGGCTGGTGTTGCTCGTTACCGTGTTGAGGCTCAGCGGCGGCCGCCGGCCACGTTCACTCCATAGCCCGTTTCATAGGCGTCGAAGGAGAGTTCGGGGATCTCCCGCACCGCACCGTCACCGTCGTGGTCCCAGACCTTCACCGTGGAGGGATGATTGGCGCCGGGTCCGGGGCCGGTGATGATCTCGTCGATGCCGTCACCGTCGACGTCGGCCGCGGCCACCGTGGCGCCAAACCTGGTCAGGTCGGCGTAGGCCATGAAGTTGACCTGGCTGATCGGGGTCAGGGTGCCGCCGTCGTAGTTCCAGGCGCGGATGTGCGGGCCGAAGACAGCAGCCGGTCCCGGTGCGGTGATGATCTCGTCGATGCCGTCACCGTCGATGTCGCCGCAGGCCACCCGCACACCGTAGCGGCTGGTGGAGTAGGCCATGAAACTGACCCCGGAGATCGGGGTTGCCGTGCCGCCGTCCACGTTGAAGGCGCGGACGTGGGGGCCGAAGACGGCGCCCGGTCCGGCACCGGTAATGATTTCGTCGTAGCCGTCGCCGTCGATGTCGCCGGCGCAGATGTTGACGCCCCACTTCAGTGTGCCGTAAGCGAAGAAGTTCACTCCGGACACGGGCGATGTCGAAGTGCCGTCCAGCTCAAAGGCCCTGACGTGGGGACCGAAGACAGCGCCCGGTCCGGCGCCGGTGATGATCTCGTCGGTGCCGTCACCGTTGAGGTCGGCGCAGGCCACGTTGACCCCGTATTTCGGGGTGCCGTAGGCCATGAAACTGCTGCCGCCGCCCACCGGGGTGCCATCGAAATCAAAAGCGCGGACGTGGGGGCCGAAGACGGCGCCAGGTCCGGGGCCGGTGATGATCTCGCAGAGGCCGTCGCCGGTGATGTCCCCACAGGCCACGTTGACCCCGAACTCGCTCACGCCATAGGCCGTGAATTCGGAGGAGAAGGTGTCGGTGGCGTCCGGTGCAAAGGTGCGAACCAGGGGCGCGTTGGCCGGTCCCGGTCCCGGGCCGGTGACGATATAGGCCGGCGCCGGGGGTTCGCCGGCGCCGATGACCCGCAGCGAGGGGTCACCGAAGATGATCCAGGTGTTGAACATGTCCACACCGCCGCTGCCATACTCGTCCATCATCGAGCAGGAGCCGGCGAAGCAGAGGGCGCCGTAAGTGCTGTAGCTCTGGTCGCAGATCAGGAAGTTGATCTCGTCCTGGGCCTCCATGGGCGGGTTCCAGGACTGGTTGATCGAACTCATGTACGCCCCCACCGCACCGGTGGGCTCGCCGCCGTCGGTGGCCCGCAGCCAGGCCTCGCCAAAGCAGGTGGGACCGTCGAAGTCGCCGTTGACACAGGCCACACTGAAGATAAAGGGCAGCATCCCCTGGTTGTTCAGCGCGTTGACGTGGGAGTTGGAGAAGCCGCTGGAACCCCAGGAGGTGGTGGAGCCGTGGCCGACATAGTTGATCACGCCGCGGCCTTCGTTGAGGCCGAAGCTGACCTGGGACGATGAGGCCGAGGGGTCGTAGATCCGGTCCACTTCGGTGTAGCTGTTGGCCAGCAACTCGTCGCGGATATTGTCCATGTGGTCGTCGTCATACTCGTTGTCGTCGCCGGGCCCCTGGTTCGAGGCCACGCCCATACCCTTCCAGTACCAATCGGCCACGGTGGAGCCGTCGGTCTCGTAGTCGATGGTCCGCTGGACCTGGGTGTCCACGTCGTCGGCCGATCCGGCGGAAAAGCGGCCCACCAGAATGTCGGGGTAGTTGTCACCGCCGGCCAGCTTGGAATACGAGGGATCGGATGAGCCGCCCGAGACCCGCGGTGTGTCCACCTGGTTGCCGTCACCCACCAGCAGCACAAAGGCCAGGTCGCTGGAGTCGTAGACCGACTGGATGTGGCTCTTGATCGACGCGTGGTCGTTGCCGATGGTGGAGACGCCCACCACGGTGGTGCTGATCCCCATGGAGTTCTTGTGCGTGACCAGCGGCTGGACGTTGGAGATCCAGGCGTCGTGACAGATGATCAACAGGTCGCCTTCTTCGTCCAGCGGCGTGTAGTCGGTCTGCCGATGGTTGATGAAGTGCGTGCGGTAGATGTTTTCGAAAGAGGCGCTCTGCCGGCGCTGGATTCCGCTGCGGTCAACAACGTTTACCGTGTCCGGTCCGCCGGCCGTCAGTTCCACGGTCATCTCGCGGCAGATCCGCAACTGCTGGAGGGCCGGGCTGTAGCTGAAGGGATTCACCGTCAGCACAACGCCGCGCACATCGCGCAGGATATAGGGTTCGCCCAGGCTGGCCGGCTCCGCGGGGAAGAAGGCGTCGCTCTGGTAGACCTTGCCGAAACTGTAGGGCACGGTTGCCGGGTCCACGGTGCGGAGGATGAAGCCGCGGGACGGGGCCACCCTGATTCCGCTCACCTCGTCCCAGTCGCTCTGCAGCACACGAACCGTCATCTGCCGGTCGTCGGGGATGATCAGGCTGCGCGACACGTCGGGCAGGGCCGGGGCGCCGGCGATTGTCATCAGGCTTTCGCTGCCCAGTCCGATCACGGACCAGGGTTCGCCCTCGATGTCGACGGTCTGCCGGGTGAAGTCGGCGAAACGGTAGTTGACCAGGATCCTGTCGGGTCCGTTCTCCAGCACTGTCACCGACACCGGGTCGGCGGCCTGCACGGCCAGGGCTGAGAAGGCCAGGAGGAACAGAAGAGTGATGGCGCTCTTGTATGTGTTCATCTGTTGCTTTCTCTTTCGAAGGTAAGTGATTCGTCAGAATAATTGTTGGTTATCGGGCGGTTCTTTATTCGGTGTGCTGTCTGAGGTCCGTAATCCTCCGTTATCGCGGCGTTTATCCCGGCCTCCTGCAAGACCGGCATGGCCCCGACTGGATATCCCCCTTATATTATCGGCCATTCTGCACTAAGCCGATAGACTATCAGGAAATAAATAAAATTCCAAGTCCTGCACATTAATAACATGTTGAATAGAGAATGACGGGAATGGGGGATATGTGCTTAAGCTTATGTTGTTCAATGAAATGGGGGGATGTCGACGGTAGAGGTTATAGAACCGGCCGGGTGCGGGATCTGATCCCCCGCACCCGGCCGGAATTGGTCACTCGGCTTGTGCCTGGATGGCGGTGATCACCACGGTGTTGACGATGTCGGTCACCGTGCATCCGCGGCTCAGGTCGTTCACCGGCTTGTTCAGCCCCTGGAGTACCGGGCCCACGGCCACGGCGTTGGCCGACCGCTGCACCGCCTTGTAGGTGTTGTTCCCGGTATTCAGGTCGGGGAAGATGAAGACCGTGGCCCGCCCGGCCACGCTGCTTTCCGGCATCTTGGTCTTGGCCACGCCGGCGTCCACCGCCGCGTCATACTGCAGCGGCCCCTCGATGGCCAGGTCCGGTCTGAGCTCCCTGGCCAGGCGGGTGGCTTCGGTGACCAACTCCACATCTTCGCCGGTGCCCGACTTGCCGGTGGCGTAGGAGAGCATCGCCACCCGCGGGCTGACACCGAAGGCCGCGGCCGTCTCCGCGCTGGAGACCGCGATCTGGGCCAGCTGCTCGGCGGTGGGGTTGGGGTTCACCGCGCAGTCGCCATAGACCAGCACCCGGTCGGCCAGGCACATGAAAAAGACGCTGGAGACCAGCGAGATGCCCGGCTTGGTCTTGATGAACTCGAAGGCCGGACGCACGGTGTGGGCGGTGGTGTTGATCGAGCCGGAGACCATGCCGTCGGCGTGGCCCTTGTGCACCATCATCGTGCCGAAGTAGGTGGGGTCGATCATGGTGTCGTGGGCCTGCTGCAGGGATACCCCCTTGTGCTTGCGCAGCTCGGCGTAGGTGCTGGAGAAGTCCTCCAGCCACTCCGACTCGGCGGGGTTGATCAGGGTGGCCCCCTCCAGGTCCACCTGCACCTTTTCGGCGCGGTGCCGGATCTCGTCCGCGTCGCCGAGCAGGGTCAGCTTGACCACGCCGCGGCGCAGCAGGGAACCGGCGGCTCGCAGGATCCGCTCCTCGCCGCCCTCGGGCAGCACTATGTGCCGTAGGTCGGAGCCGGCCTTTTCCATCATTTTGTACAGGAAAAGCTTTGGTGTGATCTTGTCCTCACGCAGGGCGGTGATCCCCGAACGGATCTGCCGGTGGTCCACGTGCTCGTCGAAAATCACCTGCGACGTTTCGATTTTGCGGTAGCTGTGGGGGGTGATCTCCGAAATCACCCGGTTGACGTTGATCGATGTCTGGTAGGTGCCGGTCTCCACGGCGAGCACCGGGATGTGCACGCCGCGCAGGCCCTTGATCAACTGGTCCACCGTCTCGGTGGGTTTGAAGCCGCTGGTGAGCAGGATGCCGGCGATTTTTGGCATGCGGTTCGACAGCTGGGAGGCCATCATGCCCAGCAGGATGTCGGCCCGGTCACCGGAGCTGATCACCAGCGATCCCGGCCCCACCCGTTCCAGCAGTGTGTCCAGCTGCATCGAGGCGATGCTGAAGCTGTAGACCAGGTTGTCCAGGTAGCGTTTGCCATATACCACCTCGGCTCCCAGCGCCTCCGCCACCTCGTCCATCCTCGGCTTGGCCAGGATGTCCTCTTCGGGGATGGCGCCCATGAACTGGATTCCGGCGGTGGCAAACCGCTCGGTGAGCGTGGCCCGGGTCTGATCCAGCTGGTCGGCGTCCACGCGGTTGGCGATCACCCCCATCAGGTCGCAGTCATGCTCGTCAAACTGCTCCTTGCTGATCACGGTGTTGTCGAAGATGTCGGCGGCGGTCCGCTCGCGGCCGCTGACCACCAGCAGCACCGGGGCTCCGAGGTTGCGGGCGATGTCGGCGTTGACGTCGAACTCGAAGGCGGTGGTGGCCCCCTGGTAGTTGGTCCCCTCGATGAGCACGAAGTCGCGTTGCGCTTCGTAGCGCTTGTACTTGATCAGGATCTCATCCAGCAACTCGTCGTACTTGCCGGCGGTGATCATGTCCATGGCCTGGCGTTCGGGAACCCCGATCATCAGGTCCGGGTCGCATTCCAGACCGTAGACGTCGCAGATCAGACGAACGCTGCGGTCGGTTTCGATTTCGCCGCTATTCCCGGTTCTGGCGATGGGACGGAAGTAGCCCACCTTGCGGATTTCACGCTCGAGAAAGGACATCAGTCCCAGAACGATGGCGCTTTTCCCCGCGGTGGGTCCGGTGGTAGTGAGATACAGATTCTTCGACATGGTACGCCTCGATTTTCGCTCCGAAGTCAACCCAATTCCCGTCAAAGTGACACCTCCGGGATCGGTTCGACCACTCCCGGAAGTGCCGAACAATAGCACGGCGGGATCCGGGGGTAAAGCGAATTATCAGTTTTTTCCAGCGGCTATTTTCGTCTCATTCCGCTCCTTCGTTGCATACCATTTTCAGTCCGCCATATACTCATCACTCAGGCCCGTCCGCCGGACCCGTTCCGGGGTGGATATCAGGGGGCGGCCTGGAGCCGGAAATCAGACAAAAAGGGGGGTGGCATGTCTTGGCCAATGGAGAGCGGGAGAGTGATCCGGCGCCGGTGGGCTGTGGCCTGTGCCGTGCTGCCACTCCTGTTCACCACCGTTCTTTTCGCTGCCCAACCGGAAATTCCCGAGGCGGCGACTTTTCTCCATCGTTCCATCTTCCGGGCCCTGGTGGCCGGGGAATGGTCACGGGCTGCCGAAGATCTTCCGGCCCTGGCCGAAGCCTCCCCGTCACTCTCCCGGGCGCTGCACCACCGTTTTCTCCGGGGTGTGCTGCACGAGGAAGCGGGGGAGATGCCGGCGGCCTTGGAAGCCTACCGGGGCTACCTCGCCGAGCAGGGAGAGGATGCCCTGCTCGCCCCCTATGCCAATTTCCGTCTGGCCGGCCTGCTGGAACTGGCGGGCGAGTACACCGCGGCCGCTGCCGCCTTTGACCGGGCCGCCACCGGCGGGGGTCAGGGCTGGCCCTCGTACGGTGAGGCGATCTTCGGCGCCGTGCGCTGTGCGTCGGCAGCCGGTGACTGCGGCGAGGCTGCACGGCTTTTGCAACTGCTGCCGGGGCGGAGTTACAAGAGCCTGTCACGCCGGGCCGGGGTGCTGCTGGGCCGCTGTCTCATCGAGGCCGGGGATGCGGATGCCGGCCGCTGGCGGTTGCAGCTGCTGCTGGGAGAAGACCAGGGCGACGACCCGGCGCTGGACGCGTTCCTGCTGCTCTCTCAACTGGGGCGGGCCCCGGGGGTGGTGGAGCAGGGCAGGTCCATGTTCTCCTCCCCCCGGGAGGAGGCCTGGTGCATGGGCAATGCGGCCTATCGCAACCGGCGGTTCGAAGATGCCATTGAATGGCTGTCCTTCCTGCTGGGCAGCGGTGAGGACAACGAAGATTCCTACCAGGACAAGGCCACCTTCCTCAGCGGTCGCTGCCGCCTGCTCCAGGGGGATTTTGCGGCGGCCCGCCAGTGGTTTCTCCTCGCCGGCGAGAAATTCCCCAAAAGCCTCTCCGGCCAGGATGGGCTGTATTTCGCCGCGGTCTGCCACCTGCGGGTGGGCGACGACGCTGACGCGCTGGAGGAACTGAACCGCCTGACGGTTTCCGGCACACGGTCCTCGGTGGCGATCAAGGCGGTCACCACCTCGGCCTGGCCGTTGAAGAAAGAGCGCGACGCTGCCGGTCTCGACCGTCTGGCCGCCAGGGCTTCGGAGCTGGGTGGGGGCCGCAGCACCCGGGCCGGTATTCTGATGCACCTGGCCGATGTCCAGCGCCGCCTCGGAGAGATCCCGGCGTCCATGGCCGCTCTTCAGCGGGTGATGGCCCTCACCGATCAACAAAAGTCGCTGCACGCCGAGGCCGCCCTCTGGCGGGCCCGCCACCTTGCGGAAGCCGGGAGGGTTCCCGAGGCCCTGCAGCAGTGTCTCTATGTCTCGCGGCTGGAGGTGCCCTCCCTCTACCGCCGGCAGTCGAGGGTCATCGCTTCGGAACTGGCCCATTCGTCCTATGCCGACCAGGACCAGATCCTGATCCAGGGCGCCCGCAACCTGATGGAGGCCGACGACCACAGTGCCGCCAGGGAGGAGCTGGAGAAGTTCCTGCTTACCTGCGGCTGGAGCAGCAAGCGCCGGGTGGTGCTCAACCTGCTCCAGGAACTCTACCGCCGGGAAGTGCCCTACAATGTGCCCTACTGGGTCCGGCCGCTGCTGCCCGCCGACCTGGAAAAGGCGGCGGCCCCGGGGCGGGGAGGCGACGGGCTGCGGCGCGCGGCCGCCCTGCTGCGCATCGGCCGGTTCCGCGAGGCGTCCGGTGAACTGGAGGTGGGGGGGCGCTCCACCCTGGACCGCTACGACCGGCAGTACTCCATTTCGCTCTGGTCCATGATGGGCGGCAACAACGCGCTCTCGGTGCGTGCGGCGGAGCGGCTCACCGACTCGGTTCCGCCGGCGGCGGTCCAGGAAGCGTTGCCGCTGAACATCCGGCTGCTCCTTTTCCCGGGTCACTTCTACCCGCTGGTGGAACGGGAAGCGGAAAAGTACAATCTGGATCCGCTGCTGGTGCTCGCCGTTCTGCGTGAGGAGAGCCGATTCGGCAGCGGAGTGCGGTCGGGGGCCGCCGCCCGGGGGCTGATGCAGATTCTGCCCGAGACAGCGGCCGAGGTTTCCCGAGGATTCGGCATCGAGTACAGCGGTGCCGACGACCTCTACCGGCCGGAGGTGTCCATCGCCATCGGCACGGCCTACCTGGCGTCGCTGGTGGACCGCTACCAGGGGAATGTGCCCGCCGCCCTGTCGGCTTACAACGGGGGCGAGGCCAATGCCGAACGATGGCTGGCCGGCGCTTCCGACCCTGATGACCCCTTCGACTTCATCCGCGAGGTTACCTTTCGCGAATCCAGAAATTACGTGATCAAGGTGCTCTCCAGTTACGGGGCCTACCAGGCCCTGGACACGAAACTGGTGGGGCACACCGGCGAGATCGTCGGTTCCTTTGTCGACTGGGATCTCTTCGCTGCCGACGTTCCGGCAGTGCGCTGAGAGGCCCGGGAAGGAGCAGCCCCATGGGCCAGATGGAAATCGAAGTGAAATACATCCTCCCCGGGGGTGTGGAGGAGGCGGAAGAGCTGGCCCGGCGAATCGAAGCCCTGGCCGGTTGCGGCGATGGATCAGCTCCGCTGGCCGGCCGGTATTTCGAGGACAATTACCTCCTCGACTACCCCGGCACACCAATCTATCGCCAGGGGTGCGGCTTCCGCCTGCGGTTGACGCCGCTGGCCGACACCTGTACCTGGAAGGGGCCGGCAAAGCCCGACCCCCGGTTCAAGATTCGCGAGGAGATCGAGGTCCGGGTCGAGGAGGGGCGGATACTGCTCACCATCCTCGAGCGGATCGGACTGCGGGTCATTTTTCGCTACCAGAAGTTCAGGCGGGTTTTTGAACTGCCCGCCGGCCTGGTCGCGGTGATCGATGAAACACCCTTCGGCTGGTTCACTGAACTGGAGGGCCCCCCGGAGGAGATCGAACGGGTCAGCCTCGAGCTGAAATTGAAACAGGAAAATCATGTCCGGGCCAGTTATGCAGGGTTTTTTGCCATGGAACTGGAACGCCGGGGACGGAACGGCGAGACCGAAGTGGTTTTTTCCCCCGAACGGCTGGAAAAGGAAGAGCGGTGAACGGACCGAAGACGGCGATGATTCTCGCGGCCGGTCTGGGCACGCGGATGGAACCGCTGACCAGTGAGCGGGCCAAGCCGGCGCTGCGCCTCTTCGACCTGCCGCTCATCGCCTGGCCCATGGCCCTGCTGGCCGCCGTCGGTGTCGAGCGGTTGGTGGTCAACCTGCACCACCTGCCCCACACCCTGGAGCCGGAGCTGGTCCGCTTCTCCCGCCGGCTGAACGTGCACCTGAGCCTTTCCCGCGAGGAGGACGCCATCCTCGGTACCGGGGGCGGCCTCGGGGCGGCCGCGTCCAAGTTGCTGGAATCCGGCCCGTCCACCATGTTGCTGCTCAATTCCGACTCCCTCTTCTTTGGCGATCTCGCCGCCGCCGGCGAAATGCACCAGGCCGGCGGGGCGGAAGCGTCCATGCTGCTGCAAACGCCGCCCCCCGGGGGGCGTTACGGTCTGGTGCAGACCGACGGGGAAGGCCGGGTGGTGTCCATCGCCGGTAAGCCGGAACCGGCCTCGGTGCCGGCCGCGGCCTGGATGTTCATCGGCATTCACTTTTTTGAACCGGCGTTGCTCCACCGTATTCCGGCCGGCCGGTCGGTGGACATCAACGGCGAAGTCTACCGCGGGATGATCCGCGCGGGGGAGACGGTGCGGGGACTGCCGGTGAGCGGGCGTTGGCTCGATTTCGGCACCCCGCGGACATTCCTGCGCAGCGCCCTGGCCATCCTTGCCGATCGTGCGGCGGGCACGGGGCTCCTGCCGCTGCCGCTGGTCCCGCCGGGCCGGTTCACCGCTGACGGTCCGGCCTATCTGGGGCCGGGCGTCCGCCTGTCGTCCGAGGCCCGGCTGCGGTCCGCCGTGGTTGGCGGGGAATGCGTGGTGGGGGAGGGCTGTTCGCTGGCCAACAGCATACTGATGGAGAAGTGCCGGTTGGGATCCGCGGTTCACCTCGAGGACTGCCTGGTGGGACCGGGAACGGTGCTCCCCGACGGCTTCACCGCCCGGGATGAACTGCTCAGCCGGAGCGATGGTGACGGCCCGCCCGCCCGCCGTCCGCTGGGGGAGGTGTGAGGTGAGTGATATGGCGGCGGACCTGTCTCCGCGGATCCACCAGGGATTGACCCGTCTGGGACGGCCGGTCGCCGGCTGGGTCCGGTTGGCCGGTGACGCGTCCGTGCGGCGGTTCTACCGGCTGGCCGGCGTGCACGGGAATCCCCCGGAAATCCTGATGGACACCGGTGAGGCCTTTGTGGCGGAGGACGATCCCTTCTGCCTCACCGCCCGTTTCCTGAAGCAGAGCAACCTGCCGGTCCCTGAGATCCGGGGTGCGGACGGGGAGGCGGGACTGGTGCTGCTGGAGGATCTGGGGGACAGCACCCTGGAAAGCTGTTTTTCCGGAGACCGCCGGGAGCGACTCTACCAGGCCGCAGTGGACCTGGCGGCCGGTCTTCAGAGCCTCGATCCTGTCCTGCTGCCGGAAGCACTCCCGGCGCGCCGGCTTTTTTTCGATGAGAAGAAGCTCCTCTGGGAACTTCATTTCTTTCACCGCCACTTCTTTGGCGGCCTTCTCGGCATTACCCTGCCCACGGAAGATGAACAGACCCTGCAGGGGTTCTACCGCCATCTCTGCACCCGGGTGGCCGGGTTTCGGCCCCGGGTCTTCTGTCACCGGGACTTTCACAGCCGCAATCTGATGGTCACCGGGGGAGGGCTGGTGATGGTGGATTTTCAGGATGCCCGCCTGGGGCCGGAGACCTACGATCTGGTATCACTGCTCAGGGACTGCTACGTTGACGTGGGCGAGGATCTGGAGCGCAGACTGATCGATCGCTATCTCCAACTGCGGGCTCCGGCGGATGGCGAACAGGGATTTCAGACCCGTTTTGAGGCCACCGCCATGCAGCGGGGGGTCAAGGCCGCGGGGACCTTTTCTTTCCAGGCCGCGGAAAAGGGCAACCGCCGCTACCTGGCGTCCATGCCCCTCACCGCCCGGAACCTTGGTCGGGCCTTTGGCGCCCTGCCCGAATACGAGAAGGCCGGCAGGATCATTCTCCCCCGGCTCTCCGCTCTCTGACAGGGCTCCGTACAAAAAAAAGCCGGCCGCCAGTGGCGGCCGGGTGGGTCAGTGGCATGTTGCAAGGGAGGTTGGTGAGATGATTCCTCTTGCAGCCCGATGCACGTCCTCTATCTATAGCAGGTTCCGTGCCAAGTGCCCCACCGCCTCCTTCCGGTGTCCCCGGAATGATGTAAGTCGATGAATACAGGGTTGTTAGCCTATGATGTGGGCTGGGGCGTCGTCTGAAGCGGTTTATCCGCCATCCATGACCATTTGACACGGCACCGGGCAGGGGTGCCGTTTTGGCACATCAGGCGGTCATTCGGTGTGCCCCGGAGGAGGGTGGTGCGGATGGACCGTCCGGTTTACAATTCCAGCTGTTCAGAACGGTTTTCAAAGGAGAGTGCATGGGCGGCAAGGCGAAAGACAATCGCAGGTGGCTGCTGGAAGACGAGGCCGGGCTTCCCCCGGGCAGCGAACTGCTGCTCCACGTCTGCTGCGCGCCCTGCTCAGCCGGGTCGCTGCGCCGGCTCTGTGAACTCTTCCGGGTGACCATGTATTTCACCAACTCAAACATTCACCCCGAGGAGGAATACCAGCGGCGCCTGGAAGCCGCCCGCACCCTGGCCGTCAGCCTGGACGTTCCGTTGCTGGAGGCGCCCTACGACCCCGAGGCCTGGGCGGTGGCCGTGCAGGGGCTGGAAACCGCGGATGAAGGCGGAGAGCGCTGTGGGGCCTGCATCAAGCTGCGGCTGCGGGAAACAGCCCGTCATGCGGCGGCTCATCAGTTTCCCTTTTTCGCCTCCACCCTCACCATCAGCCCACGCAAGAATCCCGCCGTGGTCAATCCGGCCGGCCTGGCCGCTGCCGAGGAGTTCGGGGTGCGGTTTGTCCGCTGCGACCTGAAGAAAAACGAGGGCTTCCTCGAATCGGTACGGGTCAGCCGCGATCTCAACCTCTACCGCCAGCACTACTGCGGCTGCCGCTTCTCGAATAGGTGACAGTCACAATCGGGGACAGTTACCTCATCCCTTAAATTGTTTGTTTTTTTGGGTTTGTCA
>CBESOE010000049.1:0-26637 GCA_965531145.1 uncultured bacterium
ACGTGCTGGTCACCCTGCACGACGGGGTGCCGGTGCCCAAGGTGATCGACTTCGGCATCGCCAAGGCGCTGCATCAGCGCCTGACCGACAAAACCCTGTTCACCGAATACCACCAGTTCATGGGCACGCCGGTCTACATGAGCCCGGAGCAGGCGGAGATGTCGGGTCTCGATGTGGATGCCCGCACCGACATCTATTCCCTCGGTGTCCTGCTCTACGAGCTACTCACCGGGACCACACCATTCGATGCCCAGCGGCTGAAGAGCCTTTCCCGCGTCGACATCCAGAAGCTGATCCGGGAGGAAAACCCGCACAAGCCCTCAACCCGAATCCAGACCCTGGGGCAGGATGCCACATCCACCGCCGAGCAGCAGCAGACCGACAGTGAAGGGCTGCGGCGGCATCTCAAGGGCGACCTCGACTGCATCGTGATGAAGGCGCTGGAGAAGGACCGTACCCGGCGCTACGAGACGGCCAACGGCTTCATGTTCGACGTGCGGCGCTATCTTGACGGAGAAGCTGTCCTGGCCAGCCCTCCCAGCGCCATCTACCGGGCGCGCAAGTTTGTCGGGAGACACCGTGTCGGAGTGGCGGTGACATCGGTTGTGGGGCTGGCACTTTTTGCCGGTATGGTGCTGGCCACCATAGGTTTTGCCCAGGCCCGCAAGGAACGGGCCGTGGCCCGGGCCGAGGCCGAGTCGGCCCGGGCGATCAACAGCTTTTTCGCCGACATGCTCGGCTCGGTGGATCCCCGGCAGCTTCGCCTGCATTCCGCTTTTGCCCCCGAGGGTGGTGTCGCCGGTACCACTGTAGGCGGGTTTGACCGCAACATTTCGGTGGTGGAGATGCTGAAGCGGGGAGGCGAGAGGCTCGAAGAGACCTTCCAGGGGAAGCCGGAACTTGAAGCGGAAGCGCGGGAGACCATCGGGATCACCCTCTTGGGTCTCGGGCGGCTGGAGGATGCGACACCGCATCTGGAGCGGGCCGTGGAGATTCGCAGCAGCATCCTCCCCGAGGATCACCCCGACCGCCTGCGCTCCGAGCTTCAGTTGGGATACGTGCTCATGGATGCGAAAAAAGTACAGGCGGCGCGAGATGGGTTCGAGCGGGTTTATGGTCCGGAGCATCCAAAGACCCTTTCGGCCACCAGCTTTCTGGCGGAGACCCTGACCCTGGACCGATCTACAACTCTGTTGTCCAGTATGGGGAAGTTTTCCTCTGCGTCTGACGTGTTCCGCGACACCCTGGAAAAACAGCGACAGGTATTGGGAAGCGAGCATCGTGACTTAGTTTTCACCTTGCTGAAGTGGGGGCAGTGGCACTGCTGGGGAAGTCGTGGAGCGGAGGCGGAGGTACTGCTCCGGGAGGCGCACGAGATCACCCAACGGTCTTTCAACCCCGATGATCTCCTCACACTGAATACCACCTCATTTCTGGGTTGGTCCCTGAACTTCCAGCGCAAATACGAGGAGGGGGAAAAATATTTGCGGGAGGCCCTGGAGAAACAGGAGCGCGTGCTGGGGCCGGAACACCCGACCACCTGCGAAACCATGATGGGGCTTGGCCGCAGCCTGCACCGGCCGGAAGATTTCGACGAGATTGAGGATCTCTGGTACCGGGCGCTTGATGGCCTTCGGAAAACCGAAGGGGAAGCTTCTCCGAGCGGTTGGGTCATTTCCCGGGATCTCGCTGATTTCCTGCTTCGGCGGGGCAAGACGAACGAGGCGATTCAGCTCTATCGCCAATGTTACGATGCCTGCCTCGATGCCCATGGCCAGTCGAACAGTTGGACCACGGGAGCGGAAGGATACCTTCTGGCAGGGCTGCGAGCCGCCGGCCGTCATGAAGAAGCGCAGGCCCACGTAGCTGACCATCTCACTGACCTTCGCCGCCGTGCTGAATCTGATGGTGCCGATGCCGAAGTGCTCAATGATTACGCCTGGGAACTGCTCACCTGCTGGTCTCCTGAACTTCGGGATCCGCGAACCGCCCTCCCTGTTGCGGAGAAGGCCCTCGGCATGGCGGCGAAGGAGGATTCCAGCTTGATCCTGGACACGCTGGCCCGGGCGTATCAAATGACCGGAAACCTGTCACGGGCCATTGAAACGCAGCGGCAGGCGGTGGAGCAGCTCGAATCCCGAAGCACTCCCGACGCGGATGATATCGTCCTGGAACTGATTCGCTATCTCACGCTGTCAGGAGATGTGGACGCGGCGATGAAGGAGGCCCGGCTCCAGATTCGCGCCAGGCGGCAGCAGGCGGACAGTGCCTCCGCCGATATCGCCGAGGACCTCCGGGACTTTGGTGAGAGTCTTGTGGATGAGGGATTGTGGGCGGCAGCGGAAGTGGTTCTTTCTGAGTCGTCGGCGGTGTACGAGGGGATGGCCGAGCCGGATCCGGACGATCACGCCCAGGCACTGGTCCTTCTCTGTGGATCGCTCTCCGCTCTGGGAAGGATTGCCGAGGTGAATGAACGGCTGGCGCAGGCCGAGGAACTGGTGATTGAAACGCATGGCGAGTCATCACTGGATCTCGCGGAGGAAGTGCTCTATCCCATCGGGCTAAGATTGTCACGGGGCGACAGGGGAACCGAAGCGGTTCCCATCTTCAGACGGGTGATCGAGATCTGCGAGGCTCTCGGGGAGGACGGGACATACAGACGTCAAGTCGCGGAACTGCATTTGGCAAAGGAACTCGTCCATCTGGGGGAGACGAAGGAGGCGATGCGGCTTGGACGCTCAAAAATCGGTTACTGGCGTGAGGAGAGGGGCGAAGTTCACTGGACAACGGGGTGGGCAAAGGAAAATGTCGGGCTGGCTCTTCTCAGGGCTGGGGACGTGGTTTCCGCGGAAAAGATGCTCCGGGAAGCCCTCCACGCCATGCGATTTAGCCTGGAGGAACGAAACAATCCCGTCGGTTTTGCCGGGGTCGAATCCGGTCTGGCGGAATGCCTGACGCGACAGGGGCAATTCGTCGAGGCGGAGTCCCTCCTGCTCGGTGCCCATGAACTCATCGACGAATACGGCAAGGATCGTCCAAGGTCGCAACGGATGGTTCTCGAGCAGCTCGTGGCACTTTACGAAAAATGGGGAAAGCCCGCCGAGGTCGACAAGTGGGCAACCACCCCGTTCTCATCCAATTCGGGGATGTAGCCGTAGTCGTTGACCACCAACAGGTGCGGGCAAGAAGTTGTGGCTTGTTCACGACCGCCCGGTGTCAACTGCCCACCGGGCGGCCTCTGCTGGCGCCGTGGTTACGGGGCCACTCCGGTTACGATACAGGAGTCGGTTGCCGTATCACCTGACAGGGGATACGGCGGCTGGTTGTAGGGGGACGGGGTCACGTCCTCCACCACCAGGCTGAAGAGATTGTCACCCACCAGCGTTGCCAGCGCCGGGATATTCTGGATCCAGCTGGAGGTGTAACTGCCCCCGCCCGCCACGTTGGTGTACCCGGCGCGCCAGTTTGGATATGAATTGCCGCCGGCGATCATCACGTCGATACGTCCGGCCAGCCGTCGGGTCTGACCTGCGTACAAGTTGGTCAGGCTGATGTTCATCTGCGTGCTGAAGGGAACCGTGCCGGATGAAGGAGAGCAGGTCATCGCTGCATCCACGGTGGAGGACGACGTGGTTCCGTTGCTGGTGCCCGGGGTGGGTGTGCTGAAGAAGACCCAGGTGGCGGCGCCATCGGTCTCCCGGCCTTCGCTCACGTCGGTGGTCTGCTGGCCAAAGACATAGGAGTCGATCAGCTCGTTGCCCGCGTCCACGCGACCGTAGATTGCGATATCCTCGCCGCTGGAACCCAGCTTGAAATTGGTGTGCAGCGGGCCGTCGCCCTCGTCGTCATCGCACCACACCACCACGAACTCACCCACGCCCAGGGTCATCTGAGGGAAGGCCCATTGGGTGGTCTGGGTCAGGTCGTCGGTGAGATAGATGCCTTCCATCTCCACGGCATCCGGTCCGGGGTTGAAGATCTCCACCCAGTCGGGGAAGGTTCCCGGCTCGTCAGGGTCCTCGATGAAGCTGCCGTTGTCGGCCATGAACTCGTTGATCACCAGCACCACATCCTCCGGCGTGGTGGAATCATCATTCTCCGCTCCCGGCGTGGCCGTGCCCAGCACCTTGAAGTCCCCGGTGCCGTTGGGCCAGCGGCCCCAGGGCACGTCCGGGCCCAGCGGCTGGAATGTGGTGTCGTCGACGATCACGCCACCGTCCAGCAGGTAGAGGCTCTCGCCTTCGGATTTGAGCTTGAAGTTGGCGTGGAAATCACCTTCCGCCGGTTCCTCATCGGCCCAGACAATGATGTATTCCCCGGGGGCGATGGTGGTGGCGGGAAAGGTTGAGGGGAACGTGTATGCCGTCGGATTGCTCAGGTTGTCGGTGAGGCTCATGCCGGTGAGGACGATGGTTTCCGTGCCCCCGTTGTAGATCTCGATCCAGTCGTCGAAGTCGCCGAGCTCGTCGGCAATGGTGCTGGAGTTGCTGGCCATAATCTCGTTGATCACCAGGCCGTCCAGCGGCGCCCAGGTGCCGATCTCGTTCCGCAGCCAGGTGTCGCGGTCACGGATGAAGGGCTCCAGTCCGGGAACGAGCCGTCCGCCCGGACCCCCGCCCACGGTGATGTCGGTGCTCATGGCGTTGTCGAACTGGGTGTTGGTGAACATCCTTCGCGGAGAGACTTCGGCATAGACGTAGGGCTGGATCAGGGTGCGCCAGTCTTCCATCCGGGCGATCAGGGTGTCCGGATCGGCGGCTCCGGCCATCAGCTTCTTCAGGTGCCCGAGGTAGATATCCTCGTAAGCCTGGACCTGCCACAGCTGGGTGGCCAGGGGCCGCTCCTCACCGCCTTGCGGGTTGACCCAGAAGGGGTCCAGGTGCTTCATCTGGGTGATCGACAAGCCATACATGTTGAAGACGCCGAAGGATTCGTTGAGGTCCCAGTTGGCGAAGACGAACCGGCTGTCCAGGTCCCGGTGGTACAAGTAGTAGTTGGCGCAGCGGCCGATGTAGGTGTCGAGGTTGACGGTGAGGTTGTCCACCGCGATGAGGGCCAGGGCGGAATTCACGTCCATCAGGGGGTGGATCACGCCGGGAAGGTCGACGATGGACGTGTTGTTCAGGCCGTCCACCAGTTCGATCAGGGCCGACCAGTCGTTGGCCGTTTCATTGGTCTTCAGTTCGTAGTCGCCGTAGTAGAGGGACTGGTCCGTCCCGAGATACTCCAGCGTGCCGTAGTCGTCGCCCTTCCAGAGGTTGCCGTCCTCGCTTGCCCCGAAGCGACTCTCGATAAATTCTCCGTTGAACTGCTCGACGATGGTGTAGAGACCCCAGTAGTCACCGTTGATATAGAGCGCGGCGTAGTTGGTGCGTTCGGTGGGCAACTCGGCTCCCTCGCACACACTGTAACAGCCCCGTTCCCGGACGCCGCTGGGGTCGAGATGGTTGCAGTTCAGGTTCAGCTTGTCCAGACCGTAGATATCCTGCCCGGCGACAAACTCGTTGGTATCCAGCTTGAACGATTTTTTGTCGGTCGGGTTGCTGTAGTAGCTGCTGCTGCCCTTGAAGCGGACACCGATGTCGTCCAGGTGAAGGCCGTCCCAGTCAAAATCGGCTTCCAGATAGAGCGGGTCCTCCAACCCTTCAAAATTGTCTTCCAACTGGCTCCACCAATCGGGCTGGCTGAAGGTGATGTGGATTTCGTGGACCGCGTCCCCATCGAAGAGTGGGTGTGACGCCGCTGGCGGATACCCGGCAAGGGCCGGTGATGCCGTGCCGATCAGGAAAAGGACGGCAAACAGTATGATTGCGGGGTGGGTGAAACAAGACTTCAACATCTTTCAAGTCCTTTCAAAGAGAGGGGAACATTGGGGTTACCACTTGATCCTGTCGCGAAGAGAGTTATTGTGCTCTCCACTTCCAGTCTTAGCCTAAATTACCAAGATGAACACGCAACAGAAAGTTTGATGACAAAATTGTCATTTAAAATTTCCCTGCAGCCACGCTGACGCCCTTCATCCAGTCGTCCGGAAAGGCCTGGAGCGAGATCCACAGGCTGACTTGCGACCCATCGTATTGATATACCTTGACCGGTGAGGCCATTTCCGGGTCAGGCCCCGGACCAACCACCAGTTCGTCCCTCCCATCGTCGTCCAGGTCTGTACCCGCATACACATTGGCGCCATACCGGGCATCGTCCGCGGGCCAGGCAAAGAAATTGATGCCTGAGATGGATTCGAGCGCCGAGCCGTCAAAATTCCAGCCCCGGACGTGTGCACCGAATACATTGCCGGGCCCTGCTCCGGTGACGATCTCGTCGATACCGTCGCCGTCCAGATCACCGCAGGTCACGTTAACCCCGAACTTGTTGGTGCCGTAGGCGAGGAAGCTCACCGCACCGATGGCCGTTGCTGCTCCCCCATCCACGTTCCAGCCGCGGACGTGGGGTCCGTAGATCGCGCCGGGCCCGGCGCCGGTGACGATCTCGTCATAGCCGTCGCCGTCGATGTCGCCACCGGCCACGTTGACGCCCCACTTGGGCGTGCCATAGGCGAAGTAGTTCACTCCAGAAACCGAGGTGACTTCCGGACTCCCGTCATAGTCGAAGGCCCTGACGTGCGGGCCGAAAACAGCCCCCGGCCCGGCGCCGGTGATGATTTCGTCATAGCCATCACGGTCAATGTCCCCGGTGGCGACATTCACTCCGAACTTGTTCGTTCCATAGGCCAGATAGCTGAGCCCCTCGAGGGCCGTGCCGTCAATCTGGAAGCCCCGCACATGCGGTCCGTAGATATCCCCCGGGCCGGCACCCGTAAGAATTTCGTCCAGGAGATCGCCGTCTACATCGCCGGAAGCCACGTTGACGCCATAGTGCTCTGGTCCGTAAGCAAAGAACTGGGAACTGTGCACCGCATCTTGTTCGGGAGGAATTGCCCGCACGAGGGGGAGATTGTCATACCCTGGACCGGGGCCGGTGAGGATGTACGCACCCGTCAAGTCGACATCATCTCGCACGCAACGGACGTAGTTGTAGATCCGGATCACATCCCCCTGGGGGCCGTGGCCGTGCGGCCAGTCGGCAGGATCGCCCGTCTTGGGATCGCTGCGCTGGGCGCCGGCGCCGTGGACATCCAGCAGGTCCCAGTTGCCGGACCCCGGCGGAAACTCCATCCAGCCCAGCGCTTCGCCAAAGCAGACATAAACTCCGAAATTTCCCGGCGAATCGGTCCAGTTGGAGTGGGTGGTGCTGGCCCAGTAGAAGGGGTAGTTGGTACCGCCGCCCTCGTCGGTGATCGCCGTGCAGGAGAAGATCGGATCGATGGCCGGCCCACGGGCATCGGGGTCGGTGGCGCTGGGCGCTCGGGTGTAGTCGAGGATGATCTGCAGTTCCTTGGCGTTGGGCAATCGCCAGTCATCGTGTCCGGCTATATTCAGGCTCTCGGCGTAAGCGAGGGCATCCTCCCAGAACATGCCGTTGCCGCTGTCCACCTGCTGCCACATCAGCCCAGTGGCGCTGTCGGTCACCGTGCCGTCCCCGTTGTCGGTGTACTCGTTGACGCCGTAGCTGGTGTTGCCCCTCACGCACTGGACAAAGGAGAGCTTGTCGTTGCCGAAGAGGGTGGTGCCGTAGCCCTTGATCCGCCCGTCGGCCAGGTTCACCCCGAAGACGGTGTGATCGCCGCCCATGGTGGTGCCGACATACTCGTTGCTCGACCAGTACTGGGAATCGATGATCCGCTCACCTGAACTTTCATCGCCATACTCGAAGCCGAAATAGTCGGTGTCGATGAAGGGGACCAGGCCCGCTGTGCCGCCGGTCCATCCACTGGGGTCCACACCGCTGAAGTCGATCAGCGAATACATCTCCTTGATCGAGGGCAGGCGCCAGTCACTGAACCCGCCGTAATTCATCGCGTTGAGCGCCGCCGGCCGGTCCTGGGCGTCCGAGAAGGACATCTTGTCCTCGTACTCGATGGCGCCGTCCCCGTCGGTGTCCGGGCTCTGCTGCCAGGTGAGACCGGTAACGCCGTCATACACGGTCAGGCCGTCTCCGCTGATGTTGAACCAGGGTTGGTTACCGTCATACTGGCTGTCCTGGCCGTAGAAAGCCTGGCCCTCGGCCGGGCAGGTGATTTCGTCGGTGGCGTCGTAACAGGTGGACTGGTTGGTGTCCGGTACTGGCGAGTCCTGGGCAACGGTGATAGTGCCACCACTGGCCAGCAACAGCACAATGAATGCCGCCGGAATGACTGTTGTTGATCTGTTGTTCGTTTTCATAGTATCCATCTCCTGGTTTTCATCACCTTCCTAACGGTCGGTGCTTGTGACGGCCTGGCGCGGTGGTGTCGCGTTCCTGGCGGCAGTTATCCTGTCCCGAGCGTCGGCAAGTTCCTCTTCGGTGAGCACGCCGTCCTGGTCGGTGTCGATCAGGGCAAAGTGATCCGGCGGTCCGGTGAACTCTTCGGCGTTCAGCACCCCGTCACCATCGATGTCCGACCGTGCGAAGTATTCTTCGAAGCTCTCAACCGGCGGTGGGGGTGAGCCAGGGTTCCGGCCCTGCCCGCCGTTCCGGGGAGGATGCTTCAGCGAGGCGGTCACTTCTTCTCGCGAAAGGTATCCGTCGTCGTCGGTATCAAAGTGGGAAAAGTGCTCGGCCGGTCCGCCGAATTCGTCCCTGCTGATCAGGTTGTCACCATCCGTGTCGTCCTTGGCAAAGATCTGGTCCACGCTGGGGGGGCGGTGCATCCCGGGGCCTGGCTGCTGTGCTCGCTGGCCGTGGCCCTGGGCATACAGGTCACCACTGCCGGCCAGGAACAGGAGCAATGCCACTATCATGCTGATAAGCACAGGGTTGATGAGTCTATTCATAACGGTCTCCTTTATTTTGTCTATTGATCTGTACTCTCAGTAAAAACATTCGAACTCCTTCTGAGGGCTGAACCGGCTCCCGGGGCTCTCCTCCAGGCACCGAGGTCATCCGGTTCAGCCCCCGAGGCCGGGAAACCCGACCTTCATACCGCAGAAAGAACGGTTCGGTTTTCGTTTCCATGATCACTATACGGGGGGGAGATGAACGTGCGGTGAATGGCCGGATGACAATGCTGTCATCTTGGGCAAGGTCAGGCGGAGGTGCTGCCGGGCCGGGTAAGCCCGAATTTCTCACAGTCCATCTACTGCGGGGTCGGATACACAATGATCTACGGTGCTTTCTCGAATTCGCTCGGTCAACGTAGTGTCGACTACGCTTCCCGTCGCTCATTCTTCGAAAGCACCGGATCTCACAGCGTCTCCGACCCCTCGCTATGAAGTCCTGCGAGAAGTTCGGGCTAGCGGCAGGGTGAGGGTGAAGGTGGATTGGTCCTCATCGCTGTCCGAGAGGACCAGGTCGCCGCCGTGGGCCCGGGCGATCTCGCGGGCCAGGCTCAGGCCGAGACCGGTGCCCTCCACGGTCTTGCTCCGTGCCGGATCCACCCGGTGGAAACGGTGGAAGATCAGTTCCTGGTCAGCGGCCGGGATAAAGGCGCCACTGTTGGAGATGAAGAAGCGGGCATGTGCGCCATCCCGCTCCAGCCGCAATTCAATTTGGCCTCCCTCCCGGTTGTACTTCACCGCATTGCTGAACAGGTTGCTCACCACCTGGCGCAGGAGATCCGGGTCGGCATTGACTTCGATGCCTGGCGGCAGATCGCGTCTCACCTCCAGTGAAGGGGCGATGATCTCCAGGTCCTCGGCGGCGGCGGCCAGCTCGCGGCTGAGGTCCACCGGCACGAGGGACAGCGTCAGTTCACCGGCGTCGGCCTGGGAGAGGAGGAGCAGTTTCTGCACGATGGCCTTCATGCGCTGCACCTCCTCCAGCAGGCCGCTGAAGCGCTGCTGGTCCGCCGAACCGGGGCCGGCGCCCTGAACCGCCTGGTCCAGTTCGCCCTGGAGGATGGTCAAAGGCGTTTTCAGTTCGTGGGCCGCATCTGCGCTGAACCGTGCGGCCTGCTGGAAGCTGCGCTCCAGCCGGCCGAGCATGTTGTTGATCACCTCGGTCAGCCGTTCGAACTCTTCGTCCGCCTCCCGGGCCGGGACTCGCTGATCCAACCCCCGGGCGGTGATCCCTTCGGCGGCGGCCGTGATCGTCGCCACCGGGGCCAGGGCCTGTCGTGCGAGGATCCAGCCGCCCAGGGCCAGCAGGAGGAGCGCCACCAGGGCGGCAGTGAAAAAGGCATTGCGGAAGCGGGCTGTTTCCGCCCGGTGCGCCGCCAGGTCGAGGCCGATGGTGAGGGTGGTGCGCTGGTTGCCCATCCGGCAGATGCGATAGGTGCCGTCCCCGGCGGCCATGGATCGGAACTGTGGGAAGCTGAGCCGAGGGTGCTCCCTGGGCGGGCCACCGGGCCCAAGGGGCGGCCCCCCACGTCCCGGGGGTGGACCCTCACGTCCCGGGGGCGGACCACCAGGCCTCAGAGATGATGCCGGTGGAGGTTCGGGATATTCCAGGGGTGGAAAGCCGGAGATCGTGAGCCCGTCCGGCCAATGGTGTGATTGGTACAGCAGTTGCCCGGCGCCGTCCTCGATGAGAATGATCCGCTGCTCCCGGTTTTCCTCTCCGTATATTTCACCCAGCGACCGGTCAAAGAGTTCCCAGTGTTCCGGGGGGTGATGACCTCGGAGCTGGCTTTCACCGAGGGACTGGAGCTCACGGTCCACCCGGTCGAGGCCCATTTTCTCTATGACCTGGAGAAAGGAGAAGCCGAAGGCGACCAGCACCACCCCGGAGATAAGCAGGGAGAGCAGGGCAATGCGGGTGCGAAAGGAGAGAATTCTCATTCAACTCTCCTTGCGCAGCCGGTACCCCACGCCGCGAACGGTTTCGATCAGCTGGTGCTCAGGGTCGGTGTCCACCTTTTTCCGCACCCGGCGGATGTAGACATCCACCAGGTTGGTTTCCGGGTCGAAGTCATAGCCCCAGACATGCTCCAGGATCCGGGTGCGGGTGAAGACCCGGCCTGGAGAACGGAGCAGCAACTCCAGCAGGCTGAACTCCCGGGCGGTGAGTTCCACCTCATCTTCTCCTCGCCGCACCTCCCGGGTGATCAGGTTGACCACCAGGTCACCCGACTGCAGCACGCTCATTTTCTCCCCCGAGGCGCGGCGGGTCACCGCGTGGATCCTGGCGATCAGTTCCTCGATGTAGAACGGCTTGGAGAGGTAGTCGTCGGCACCGAGGTTGAGCCCCTCGATACGCTCATTGAGCCCGGAACGGGCGGTGACCAGGATGACCGGCACGGTGTTGCTCGCCTCGCGCAGGGTGCGCAGGATACTCAGGCCGTCGCGACCGGGAAGCATGATGTCGAGGACAATGGCATCCCAGGCGCGATCGGCGGCCAGCTCGCACCCCTCGTCACCGTCACCGCAGACCGAGACGGTGAAACCCTGCTCCTCCAGGCCCTTCTTGGCGAAGGAGGCGATCTTGCGATCGTCTTCGATGATCAATACGTTCATGGATGGAATATTACAGGATTATTCTGAACAGCACACGGTTTCTGAGATGACAATCCTGTCATGTACATGAATCGGCCCCCGAATCAGGGGGCCGATGGTTGAGCTTCAGTTGATGATGCCAGGTCAGTGGGTATCAGCCGGTGCCGACGGGCCTTCGGGCACCAGGTGGGCCGCATCTTCGGCGGTGGCCGCGTTGACCAGCGCCATGCCCAGCTTCTCCAGGTCCTCGGTGGTGTCGATCTTCTCCTTTGCCGCGTCGTCGGCTGCGATCCCTCTCGACTCCAGCAGAGTGTAGATCGCCGAGCGGATCCCTTCACGCTGGGCCTGGGCCTCGGCTTCTGCCTTCTCCGCCGCTTCCTTCTCCGGGGCCAGCTGGATCATCTCCAGCTTGCTGCCGGTGGCCTCGGCCAGCTTCTGATACCAAGATTCGGGGTAACCGGTGTGGGTCACGTTGCCCAGCTCATCCTTGGTGTTGCCGTCGAGGTAGCGGAAGAGCAGGTCTTCGCCCAGCTGTTTCCAGCGTTTGACCAGTGCGTCACCGGTGTCGACGCTGTAGCGGGTGAGGTAGTCCCGGGCCAGCTTCGGTGCCTGCTGGTAGAGGGCGGCCGCCGCGAGGTCCACCTCGGCGACCTCGGCCATGTACTTCCCTTCCAGTTGCTGCTGTACCACCTGGATGTCCTTGATCATCACGTTGTAGCGCAGGTAGGCGTAGTTGGAAACCCAGTTGAAGACCCAGAAGGCCGAGTCCCAGCTGAACTCGGTCCAGGAGCCGGTACCCACGGCGAAGTTGTGGGGCACCTCGGTGATACCGCAGTAGACCGGGAAGTAGACCGTGCTGAAGGCGTCGTCAACGCTGAACCAGAGGATGCCGCCGATGGGGTCGGGCAGCCAGGAGCGGCCCTGGGCCAGGAAGGAGAAGCCGGTCTGTTGGGTGGAGGTGGCCCGCTCGTTGAAGTACATCTTGTCATCGGCCTTCCAGACCAGCGGCCGCCAGCGGTAGGGCAGTTCATAGGGCCCGGCGCCGATGTCGGTGGTCATGTCCAGCTCGGTGCCCTCGAAGTGGTCCCGCATGTAGCCCAGCACGTCGGCCACGGTGAGCTTCTCGTCCGGCTTGATCCAGAGCGGCAGCGGTTCGGCGCCGTCCTGTCCGGTGACCCAGTCAGTGGGCAGCATCTCGGAGGGGCGGGCGCGGTTAAACATGCACCAGACCCGGGCATCACAGAAGCGGTTGGCGCCGTAGTCCGGGGGCGAGTATGTTTCGGCGAAGTTGAAGTCGGCATCGTCACCGTCGAACCAGCCCTTGTCCCGGGCAAAGGAGATGGTGTCCGGGGCGAAAAGGGTTTCGGGATCGTTCTGCGGAAACTGGCGGATCCGCGCGGCATTGGCATGGGCCGAAATGTAGCCGTCGGGCACCAGACGGGCCACCCAGACCGCGCCGGTGTTGCCCGGGCCCTTGCCGATCATGTCCATGATCCAGACTTCATTGGGGTCGGAGATGGAGAAGGTCTCCCCCGAGCTGTAGTAGCCATACTCGGCCACCAGGGTGGTCATCACTTCAATGGCCTCGCGGGCCGTCTTCGCCCGCTGCAGGGCGAGATACATCAGGGATCCGTAATCCACCTTTGCCTCGGGGTCGTGCAGCTCGGAGCGACCGCCCCAGGTGGTTTCACCGATGGCCACCTGGTGCTCGTTGATGTTGCCCACCGCGGTGTAGGTGACCGGCGCCTGGGCGATCTGGCCCAGATACGTGCCGGTGTCCCACTCGTAGACGTCGAGCATGGTGCCGGGAGCGTACCTGCCCGCCGGCGTGAAATACAGCTCGCCGTAGAGCACGTGGGAGTCGGCGGCGTAGGTGATCATGGTGGACCCGTCGACGCTGGCCCCCCGGGTGATCAGAAAGTTGGTACAGGCCGACACCGGCTGCGGCTGGACGATGGCCGCCAGCATCAGGGCGATGGTGAGGATGATGGTCGCTCGTTTCATGGTGGTAGTGCAGCTCCCTTGCGCCTTATGCGGCTGATCCCGGGGAGGGCGCGCTCCCCCGGGCCTCCGGGCCGATTTTCACGATATCCCTTCTATTCTAATCGATTTTGATTTTGCGTGGGAGTTGGAGGCACGATGCAAAAGAATGGGGCCAGGCACTTTTCATTTTCATCTCAGTGAAATTGTGTGGCAATGAAAATGAAAAGTGCCTGGCCCCATTCTTTTGCGTTTGTTCAGTTTATCCGGACCATTACGTGGTCAGGAGTGCCTCCATTTTCAGGATGCGATCCTGGTAATCCTCCATGAACCCTTCACCGGCCTTTGCATCGGCATCCTCAAAGGATTTCCACAAAGTCCCCATCTCTTCTTCCGTCAGGACTTTACGGGCCATCGGATAGAAGATATGGTCTTCACGGTTGATGTGCTGACGCAGCATGGAGAGATAGGCGGCCAGGCTCTCCACGATGATCGTTGTTTTATCGTCTTCACCGGCCAGGTGTCCTTCCAGGGCCGTGGAGATATCGGTGATGTACTTTCGTCCATGTTCGTGCTGGTTTCTCAAAGCCTCCAGTTGTGCATCCAGCTCCCCTTCGTGCTTCTGGGCGACCATCCTGAACATCTGGTACTCTTCCTTGAAGTGATGATGCTTGTCGACAAAATTGCGTGCAAACACCACCACCTGTTCCACATACTCCCTGGTCAAAGATTCGCCTCGCTCCAGCTTTGCCAGCGCGAAAGAGAGGCTGTATAAAAATCGACGAATCAGAGTGTGTTCGGCAACGAGGACATTTATCGGATCCATTGGATTCACCTCCATAGCTTTGAATTGCGCAGCCCGGTCCAATTCGCTCGGAATCTGGATTGGACCACATTTCACAAATTGACCTAGACCAGGCTCTGCCTCCGGAAGAGAAGAATCGCCGCCCCCAGCGGGAGAACGATCCAGAGGAGGAGCATTCCACTGAAGAGCAGGCCGATTGAGGCACTGCTGCCCAGGAGCTTGGTCAGCGAGGCCCCGGCCGGCCCGAAAACCGTGGTGCCGCCAACACTGATCAGTGACATCACCCGTACCATGTCCACGGGATTGCCCAGCAGGCCGAAGATCAACACATTGCTCAAGACGCTCTTTTTCAGGTAGAGCGTCATGGCCATGACCACCAGATCGTAAAACATGACAAAGAAAAACCAGACGCCCAGAGCTGTGCCGAGGGCGGCCAGCCGGCGTTTCATGGCGATGGCGATCAACAGGGCGATGGAGAGAAAACTGGCGGCCAGCATGAAGGACAGCCCCACCACCGCCAGGTAGCGGCCGGCACCCACGGCGCCGATGGTGATGGCGGAGATGACGCCGGGAATACCGAAACCGGCCAGCGTGGCCGCGAAAATTCCGGCCAGCAGCCCGAGGAATTTGCCGATGATGATCTGCCAGCGGGCCACCGGCTGGCTGACCAGCAGGTCGAGATACTCCCTGTTGGAGACGAAGCTGAAGACACCCATCAGCAGAGCGAACAGGGGCACCAGGTAGGAAACGAGGTTGATGATGCTGGCTGAAGTTCTGCGAAAATCCTGAAAGCCGGTATACCCCGAGGTCACCATGCCGAAATAGGCGATGCCCAAGGTGAGGATGGTGAACAGCACGGCAAAGGAAAGCACCCAGCGGTTTCGCAGGTTGATCCGGATTTCCTGCCCGGCGATGAGGGTGACAGCACTCACAGTTCCTCCTCCTCCAGGTGGGCTCCTGTGACAACCAGCTGTCCCACCACCTGGCCGCTGGACTGCAACACCAGCGGGAACCCGGCGCCTGGTTTGTCGGCCACAAAGGTAATCCGGGTCTCGTTTCCTTCGGGGTCGAGGGGCATCGGATCAACCGAGTCGTATCCTCTGATCGACAACAGGTCGGCCCCGGCCAGGGCCGACGTCAAACGGAGGGAAACCACCATGCCCCGTTCCGCCACCAGCTTGGCCGGCTCCATGTCCCCTTCGCTCACCATGGCGCGGAGCACTTTGTCCGGCGTTTCGTGCAGCGCCCGGAGGTGGTCGAACCCGGCCACGTGCCCTTCGTGCTCCCGGGCGAAGGCGTCGGCCGCGGCCCGGTCGGCAAAGGCCACCACACCCGAATCCATCACCGTCTGAATCGGGCCGAAGAAGCAGGCGGCCCCGGCCGCTTCAATCAGGCCCTGGCCCGTGTAGTCGCTGACATAAATGGTCCCCACCGGCCGGCCGCCGGCCTTGGCGCCGTTGACCGCCTGGATCATGCAGACCGGATTACAGAATGCCTGGAACTCGTCATCATGCCACAACCCCGCCGCCTCGGCCGGTTGATCCACCACCATCCCGCAGGTTATGCATACGTCCACGCCGAAGTCGATGGCAGGCCCATGATCGCCGGCGCAGGCGGACAGCAGGAGAACCATCAAACTCAGTGAAAGTACCGCTATCGTGTTTCGTGTGCTCATGACTCGTCGAAATGCTCCATGATCAGCCGGTCCAGAGCGGGTTCTCTGGTGGAGAATCCCTCGGCGTTCAGACCGCTGGCCTTCAATGCCTCCAGAACCACGAGCCGCTTGACGGCCGGAGCCTGGAAGCAGAGGTTTTCGTTGTCGAACCAGACTTTTGCTGCTCCGGCCTCACGCGCCGTCACCAGCAGGTTCTCGTCCTGTTGCTCCACCCGGAGCAGCACGGTGGTACGGGCCCGGATCTCCTCGCGCAGCGCAGCCACCGCTTCCGTGCGCACCAGGCGGCCCTCCACCATGATGCCCACGCGATCGGCAATGGACTCCGCATCAGCCAGGACGTGGGAGGCGAAGAGGATGGTGGCCCCTTCCTCCTTACGCCGGCGGATGTAGCGACGAAACTGTTGCATCCCGCCCGGATCGAGGTTCAGTGTCGGTTCGTCCATGATCAATACGGGAGCGTCCTCCAGCATGGCCACTGCGAGCCCCAGACGCTGCAGCAGCCCACCGGAAAACTCCCGAACATACTTCTCACTGTGCCCGTTCAATCCGGCCGCGGCAAGCACTTCGTCAACCCGGGAAACGGGCAGGCTTCGCAACCGGGCGTGGAACCGGACCAGTTCCCTCCCGGTGAGATTTTCCGGCATGGTGACCCGCTGGGGAATGTATGAAACCAGGCGTTTGACCGGCAATGGCTGTTTCCAGGCGTCCAACCCGTCCACCAGAATCCGGCCACCGTCCGGCTTGATCAAGCCCACGGCCGTGCGCAGGATGGTGCTCTTGCCGCTGCCGTTGGGCCCGAGGAGCGCGAACACCTCCCCGCGCTTGACGGTGATCGTGGTCGGCTTCACCGCGTGAAGCTTGCCGTAATATTTTTCAACATTCTGCAGTTCGATCATGTGCGATACCAGACAAGCATCAGCAGCGGGCTGAATACCATCAGGAGAAAGAGCAACGCCGCCGGCCAACTGGCCTGCTGGTCTGCGCCATCAATCATGGACCACGGCACACCGCCGTTCGGCTGCTGGTGAATCAGGGGGAACGGATCCTCCAGGTGTGAAGCCCGGAGTATGGGCAGCGTTTTCTCGGCGATCTCCAGCACCTGGGCCGCAGGGCTGAAGAGGTAGAGACGGACCTCAGGGAAATCAACTTCGAGATACTCGAACACGCTCTGCAGGGCGTGGGGGTGATCCCCGATCAGATCCCCGTCCAGGTCGTAGCCCCGATAGTCGCTCCAGTAGTTGCCCTTCCCCTCATCCGACCACTGGTTGGGAAAGCGCTGTGTGTCCGCCAGCACGCCGCTCATATTGTGCAGGAAGTTGTTGAGAAAAATCCGGTTCTCCTCGCAGCTGGCATTAAACTGTACGGCGATATCGTTGTCCGCCACGTCATTTCCCCTGACCTGGTTGAAATTCGAATCATTGAAGAAGATACCGCGTGTATTGTCGATGATCAGATTGTCCCGGGCCTGGCAGTGGTCGCAGGACTGATAGAGGACGCCATAGGCCCGGTACCCCCGGTTGTGGGCGAAGATGTTCGCTTCGAAAATGATCCTCTTGGAATACATCAGTGCCGCCCCGGCGACATTCAGTTCGAAGATGTTTCCGACGAAGGTGTTGTCATCGGAGTACATGTAATGCAGTCCGTAGCGCAGGTGGTGAATGTGGTTGCCGGTCACCCTGGTCTCCTTGGCAAAGGAGAAGTAGATGCCGTCCCGCGCGCCGCGGATATCGTTGCCCTCCACCAGGTTGCCGGCGGAGTTCCAGAGGTGGATCCCGTTGCCGCGGAGTGCCTCGTTCAGATCTTCCCGGCCGCGAATCGTATTGTCCCGCAGCACGATCCGGTTTCCGCCCTTGATATAAATGCCGTGCAAGGTGTCGGTGATCCGGCAATTCTCCACCGTCACGTCATCGGCCTCGATCTTGAACCCCGCCTCGTCCTCGAGCAGGCGGTTGCCACTGCACACAACCTCGACCCCTCGGATCAGCACACCGGGGGCGGTGACCGTCACCACATCGCCTTTATTTTCACCGTGAATCACCGGGAATGACGTCCCGATCAAGCTGATCCGCCGGTCGATCAGAATGGAGCCGC
The DNA here is from genome assembly GCA_965531145.1 of uncultured bacterium. Lineage (GTDB taxonomy): Bacteria > Acidobacteriota > JAQAZP01 > JAQAZP01 > JAQAZP01 > JAQAZP01. Next base: position 18,020 of record CBESOE010000049.1, read on the forward strand.
GATACTCTCCCGCCGGCAGCTGCAGGATGTCGCCGTCGGACAGTCCGTCGATCGCGGCCTGAAGGTCCGCACCGGGATCGACATGGATCTCGGCGGCCCCGGCACAGACCGCCAGCAGGCTGATCAACACTATTCCGGCAGCATATTTCATCTGGAAACAAGAGTGGGACGGCGTTCCCGTCCCACTCCACCCTACGGTCTGGAAGAGATCACTTTACGATGGGTTTGGCTGTCTTGGCGGCCAGTTCCTGCGTCACCATTTCCTTGGCCCGCAGGCCGGCCACTCCGGTTTTCACATAATACTGCCAGGCCTCCTCCAACTTGAGGAAGGTCAACTTCTCGTATTTCCCTTCCTTGAGCCACCCTTTGGCCTGCTCATACTTTTTGTTCCCCGAAGTGAACTGCTTGACCGCATCAGTCCATTCCTCGGTTGTGGTTTCCGAGAAGGTGTTGTTCTCGAAGGATTCAGTGAGGAACTCCACCACCGGGGCGAGAATCTCCAGCACGCCATCCACCTCTCCCACCTTCTTCTCGCACTTGACCTTCCAGTCGATCTCTTCCTTCTCGCCGGCCACCACGGCCAGCGAAAACACCAGCACTATCACCAGAACAGTTGTCTTCATCGTTAACCCTCCCCTTGACCGGTCATGCTCAGGCCTGCTCCCTGTCCGGTTCCTTCCAGGTGGTCCGTTCCTTCCTCGACAGCCATACCGCCAGAAGCAGCAGCAAGGGGAAGGCCATCAAACAGTAGGCCCCCGTGTCGGGATAGCTCCAGACCTTGAACTGACCCACCTCGTTGTATCCGAACAGCGGCGGTGTGAACGGTTCGATCTGCACGGCCGCTTTGGAATCGAGATTGTGTCCGTACGAATAGAGCCGGTACCCGAATGCGAACAGCGAGTAGGCACTAAAGTAGAGGAACAGAAAAAAGGCATCCACCAGTTTGCCCATCACGCCGAAAACCGCCGACCGCAGTGCGACGAACATGAAGATCACCATGGCCATCGGAATCCATTTGAATTCGGTGAAGTCTTCCGCTTCCAGTGCCCTCATCCCGATGTAGTGGTTGAGAATATTGATCTCAGTCAGGTGGGCGCCGTCGTCACCGCTTTCCAGTTTGTGGCTGTAGATATTCAGCTCCAGGCCATCCGGATACTGGTAGGACCAGAACTCCATGTTCCACAAGGGCAGAAAAAAGGTGGGCACGAGCAGCAGTGCCGCAACGGCAATCACAACCCGCGACTTCATATTCAACGTCCGGCCGAAGAATGTATTCAGTGCTGCAAGAAGTTTCTTCATTTTGCCCCGTCAATGGGCCGGGAACCGGCGGCCCGGCTCCCGGCCCGTATTGGTCAACCTCGCGGTTTGACCAGGAAATAACCCTGCATCTCCTGGTGCAGCGCCGAACAAAAGTTGGTGCAGTAGTAGGCAAAGACACCCGGCTTGTCCGCGATAAAGGTCACCGACTTGGTTTCACCGGGGTCGATGACGATATTGAAGTTGTAGTCGTTAATGCAGAAGCCGTGCAGTTCGTCCCTCGTCTGCTCGATGTTGGTCACGTGGACCGTCACCTCATCCCCCTCGTTGACCCGGATCACGTCCGGGGAGAAGAAGGACCGGACGGCTATCATGTGCACCTCCACCTTGCCGCCTTTGCGCACCACGCCGGCATCCTCCTCGGTCCAGATGGCATGGGGGTGGTGGTTGTCGTCTTTCTTGTAGACTTCGAAGGGGCTCAACTTGTCCGCCTTGATCATCACCGCGTAGTGTGGTTCCGGTTCGGTAAAGGCATCGTAGAGCAGCTTCATCTTGTCGCCGGTGATGTCGATCAGCTGTGCACTCTCCGGGATCGACGGTCCCACGCTGAGATGGCGGCCCTTGGACAGTTTGTTCAGTGCCACCAGGTAGTTGCTGTCGGGATTGACCGTCTCGCCTTCGGCGGCCACCAGGTGGCCGATGTTGTAGGCCACCGGGATCTTGTCCACCACGTCCCAGGGTTCGCCGACACGCCACTTGGCCACGGCGCTCTCAACAAACAGCGAGGTGTAGGCGAAGCCGTTGCTGTCGAACTGAGTGTGCAGCGGTCCCAGGCCCACCGGAATCTCGGCCTCCATGATCGAGGTGTAGGTCAGAACGGGGATATCGTCCACCACGTCCTCGTGGTCCTTGGCCTCCATGGCGGCCAGAGCCTTTTCCCAGTTAAAGACTGTGGCGGTGGGCGACAGCTTGCCCGCCCCGACAATCCACTTGCCCGAGGGGGCCACGTCCACGCCGTGGGGGCTCTTGGCCAGCGGCAGGAAGTAGATTCCGCCGGGGATATCCGTTGGCATCAGCACCGGAACTCCGCCGATGGGAGTCCCCTTACCCTCGGCAATCGCTGCGTCGGCCATCCGCCAGTTCACGGCAAGGACGAAGTCCTTGTCCCGCTGGGAGGCGGTGACTTCCAGCTTGGCGCCCTCGATGAACTCCCGCTCGGAGTTGTAGCAGGTCCAGAACATCCAGCCGTCGCTGACACCCTTGCCCGCGTCGCCGAGGTCGTAGTTGAATGGCGGGACCATCACTTCCCAGCCGAGAGACATCTCGCCGTCGTCGGCGATCTTGATCCCGGCCACGATACCCTTGTACTTTTCGGCGTACTCATCCACTTCGGCATAGGTGCCCAGGGGCAACGGTACGGACATCCGGGTGGCCATGGTCACATACTCGGTGTTCGGGGTGACAAAGGAGGAGCCATGGTTGGCGCTGATGTTGGGTACCTTGAAAATCTGTTTGGTTTTGAAATCACCAAAATCGATGCGGGCTATTCTGCCGTTGGCGTTGTCGTTGATGAACAACCAGCGCCCGTCGTAGTCACCATTGGTTTCGCTGGGCCCGGGGTGGTGTGAATCGCCCCAGCTGTAGCCGTCCAGCATCGCCTTGCTCTCGTCATCGAATCCGTACCCGGTCCCGGGGTAGGGCGTGAAAACGGGGATGGTGCAGATGTGGCGCATGGACGGTACCCCGGCCACAAAGATCTGGCCGCCGTGCCCCCCGGAGTAGAACAGGTAGTATTCGTCCAGGTCGCCGGGGGCGACGTAGGTCTGGAGGGCGGCTTCCATCACTTCCGAACGGCCGGCCCCGCCACCGGGCGTCCCCCTGCCCCGTCCCTCATCCTTGGCGCAGCCGCCAGCAAGCAGCACGACAGCCAGTGCCGCCACACCCAGGGTGACCGCTGTCCTGTGCATAAGTGATCCCTTCATGACGTCTCTCCTCTCCCTTGATTCCAGGTTTACTCGACCGGCCGCTGTATTTGTTGTTCTGCCCTCTGGGCCTGCTTCAGCCGGTAGGCTTCCCGCAACTTGTTGACGACTTCCCACTTCTCTTCGTCGCTGAGAATGATTTGCGAGGACAAGATGATTTCCATTGTCCCGGTCGGTTTGAAGATGAATTCCTCCAGTGTCTTGCCGAACCTCGTCCGCACATCCTGCTCGGCGTCGGCGAGATCCGGTCCCTTTTCCGAGGGGGAGATGATGCCCCAGGAGCTGATCGAGTGGCAGACGAAGCAGCCCTTCTCGATGAAGAAGGCTCCATCGCCCTCGAGCAGACGTTTCTCCTCGGCGATCTCCTCCGGGGTCCGTTCCTCCTCCTGCTGGAAATCGGGGATGTAGGCCACCGGGTATTCCGATCGTTTCCAGCTCATGGACAGAATGGTCAGCGCCTGCGCGTCATATGTGCTGAGATTCATGTCGGGCATGATGGAGTTGGGCACCACGGCAATGGGGTTCTTGAAATGGCTGACGTGCCAGTTGAACGCTGACTTGAAACCGGTGAGGTTGGAGAAATCGAGACCTTCGGCGTGCTTCTCCCCTTCATCGGTCAGATCGGGCCCGATGGTTCCACCGCTGCCATTGATGATGTGACAGGCCTTGCAGGCCTTGGTGCGGACGAGCTCTTTCCCGTGATTGATAAAGGTCATCCCCGCCGTTTCGCGTTCGTAACGGTGGCAGACATTACAGTTCATCTCGATCAGCGCCGAATTGCTCTTGATCAGGTACTCGCCGGCGATGGCCTTGGAGAGCATCGGCTCTTCCCAGTGCTTGACGTAGCCGTGAGCCGCCTGCTCCTCGAGGGCATAACCCTGTCCGCCGTGGCACACCGTGCAGCCGTACTGCTCCACCGGGTGGGATCTGAGCAACGGCATGTCGGGATGGGTCTTGTACGGATTCTCCTCCTCCTCGAAGCCCTTCCAGGTGATTCCCATGTGGCAGGTGGTGCAGCGGTCAACCACGTCGATTTCCTCGACCCAGATCTGCCGGATACCCGGACTCACGGCTTCAGCGGCCTCTTCGCCGAAACGCTCGGCCACCAGGTTTCCGAACACCTCCTGGTGGTCGTTCCAGTCCCTCACCTCTTCACTGACGAAGAGGAAGCCTGTCACGGCGATCAGCAGCAGCCCGGCGGCGAAGAGCAGGAATGTGTCGGCTTTGCTTCGCGCACTGATGATCATTGCACCCTCAAATTTTGGTTGGCATCTCGGGCCAGGATTCCCACGGCCAGAAGAACTCCCAGTTGGGGCCCCTCAGGTAGGTCCCGATCACGGTAAAAACGATGATGAACAGAATAAACAGAATGAACAGGATGTTGTGGCGCAGCCGGGTTCGGGCAAACCAGATGCCCACGGCCTGGCTGCCCGAGCGGTCGAGAAAGGGCCAGGCCATCAGGCCGATGACGATCAAACCCGGGAGCAGCACGCCGCCAATCAGCGCCCCGTTGATGGTGATGCCGCCCAGCGTGAAGGTGGTGTCGGTGACGATCTCCTGGAGCCAGAGGAAGTACCAGGGGGCCTTGGCCGGGTTGGGCGTGACCGACGGGTTGGCCGGCCCTTCCAGCGGAGCGGGGAAGATCAGGGCCAGGGCGGCGGTGATCACCACGGTGGTCAGGCACACCGCCCAGATTCTCCTGGTCAGGTTCGGTGATGCGGCCAGGCAGTCCTTTTCGTCCAGCACGGCGGCATTGTGCACGTGGACGCTGGTGCCCTTGGCCACGCCGAGCAGGGCATAGGAGGGCGTGCCGGTGGGCTCCCCCTCTTCCGGGGGGGACGCATTCTCGTGATACTGCTCCACCACCGCCAGGCCGCCGTCCTTGCGGATGCGCCACATGTGCCAGAAGGCCACCCCGAACAGGATCCCCGGCAGGAAAACGCAGTGCAGGACGTAGAACCGGATCAGGGTGTTCTGGCCGATGATGCTGCCGCCGAGCAGGAACTCGCGCGAGGCTTCTCCCACCAGTGGCGCGGCGGAGGCGATATTGGTTCCCACGGTGATGGCCCAGAAGGCCAGCTGGTCCCAGGGCAGCAGGTAGCCGGTGAAGGAGAGTCCCAACGTGAGGATCAGCAGCACCACGCCGAGGATCCAGTTCAGCGGCCGATTGGCCCTGGGCGAGGTTCCGTTTTTGTAGGCCCCGGTGAAAAACGCCCGGCAGAGGTGCAGAAATACAAACACCACCATCAGGTGGGCGCCGATTCGGTGGCACGACCGGAGAAACGCCCCGAAGCTGACGGTGTATTCCAGATCCTTGATGCTCCAGTAGGCACGTTCAACCGACGGTACGTAGAGGAACATCAACACCACGCCGGTGACCGTGAGGAAGAGGAACAGGGAAAAGGAGATGGTCCCCAGCCACAGCGAATAGCGCCAGGAGAGGCTGCGCCGGGTGACCTTGGCCGGGAACCAGTGCAGGGCCAGGTTCTCCACCACCGCATCGCCCGCCTCCCGACTGCTCTCCGGTGACCAGGGTCGGATCAGGCACCTGAATAGTCTTTTCAATGATTCCATCGCTGCTCCTGTTCAAACCACCAGTCTGAAGTCGTTGTCCACCTCGCGGGACATGTCCACCAGCAGTTGACCGTCCTCGGGCGAAACCTCCAGGGGGTGCCAGGCCAGCGGCCCCGGGGCCGGGCCGTCGTTGACCGAACCGTCGGCATTGAACACCGACCCGTGGCAGGGACAGCGGAACTCGAAGTCCGCCATCCGCGCTTCCCCGTCCACCGTGATCTCCTGAGGTTGGGAGAAGGGCGAAAACTTTATAGTGCATCCAAGGTGTGTGCAGATGGCGCTGATGGCATAGAAGCCCCCCCGCTCCTTGAACACGAAGACCCGGTTCTGCTCCATGAATTTCACGCCCTCGGGAAAATCGGCCGGCAGGCCGACCTTGAACCGCTCCGGCGGTTCATAGCGCACATTGGGAACCAGCGAACGGATGTAGCTCCCGAATTGACCGAGCAGTCCCGCGCCGATCAGCAGTCCGATCAGCTTGCCCAGAAAACCTCTTCTGCCTTTTTTTTCTTCCGACATGTCAGCCTTCCGCATATGTTTCGTCGAAATCCAGCTGTTCCATGGTGAACGCTTCCGTCGGACAGCGTCTGGCACACAGCCCGCAGCGGATGCACCTCTCGTGATCTTTCAGCATTGCCGACAACGGCCCGGTGCCGTCCAGTCCCACGTTTTCCAGCACCTGGTCCAGCGGTTCCACTTCCACCTGCTCCAGGGGGACCAGCTTCAGACACTCCTCGGGGCAGACATCCACACAGCGGCCGCAGAGGACGCACAACCGGGCGTCGTACACGGTTTCGGTGTGGCAGACCAGGCACCGCTCGGCCTGCCGCACGGCTTCTTCCTCCTCGTAGACCAGTTCAACTTCGGTGATTCCGGTACGACGATCGGCTTCGATGCTCTCGGGATGGGTGCGACGCAGCTTCTCGTAGGCCGGTGGCATCAGGTAGTCACGGATCGGCAGTTTCTCCACGGTCACCGAAAGGCGGGTTTCCCGGCTTTGGCCGCCGAGGAATTCGGCGATGGAGTTGGCGGCCCGCTTGCCGTTGGCCACAGCCTCGATGAGAATTCGCGGGCCAAAGGCCGCGTCACCACCGGCATAGATGCCCGGGGCACTGGTGGCCAGTGTCTGCGGATCGATCTGAATCGTTCCGTATGGAGTGACCTCCACCCCGTCCCGGTCGTCAATGAAGGACAGGTCCGGCTTCTGCCCGACGGCGAGGATGACAGAATCAACTTCCAGCTCCATGGTGTTCTGTTCGTTGAACTCAGGGCTGAACCGGCCCTCGTCGTTGAACACCCGCCGGCACTCCTGGAGTCGAATCCCCCGCACGGCGCCCTCGCCAAGAATGGCCTGGGGCCCCCAGGAGGTGTGGAGCTTTATCCCTTCGGTCAGAGCCGTGTCCAGTTCCTCCGCGCCCTGAACTGTTCTGGCGGCCGGCAGTTCCGCCATGCTCTCCAGACAGGCCACGTGGATCTCCCTGGCCCCGCCCCGGGCAGCGTGGCGAGCCACGTCGATGGCCATGGTCATCTCGCCGGCCTTGGCCGCCGCATCGATCTCCTCCATCGGGGTGTAGAACTCGCGGATCGCGGTCCGGGCAGCGTCCAGTGCCACCGAGCCACCGCCGATCACCAGCACCCGCTGGCCCAGGTTCACCTTGTATCCCTGGTTCACATTGAGCAGGTAGTCCACGGCCTTGATCACGCCGTCAAGCTCGGAGCCCGGAATATTGAGCGCCCCGCCCAGGCCGGCCCCCACGCTGAGAAAGACCGCGTCGTAGCCTTCCGCCTTCAGGTCCTGAAGCGTGAGCTCAGGCCCCACCGTCTGATTGAGGCGGATTTCCGCTCCGAGGTACTGGATCGAGGCGATCTCCCGGTCGATCACCCCGCGGGGCAGTCGATATTCGGGAATCCCCAGCCTCATCATCCCGCCGGTGTATCCCGTTCCCTCGAAAACGGTGACCCCGATCCCCCGGATGGCCAGATCGTGGGCGCAGGCCAGGCCGGCCGGGCCCGAGCCCACCACGGCGATGCGGTGCTCCGTGGACGGACGCTTTTCCTGGCGGAGGTGTGGCAGGTGCCAGAGGCGGTGGGCCCCGGCATCCTCCTCTTCCTTGAGAAGCTTGAGATAGGTGTCAGGCTCGGCTGATTCGGAGCCGAATCGTTCGCAGACAAACCGCTTCAGCGAGCGAAGGGTCACCGGGGCGTCGATGACGCCGCGCCGGCAGGCATCCTCACAGGGAGCGGCGCAGACCCGGCCGCACACCGACGCGAGCGGATTGGGGGAGCGGGCCACGAGGAATGCCTCTTCGTAGCGGCGTTCGGCGATCAGCTGGGCGTATTTTCCGGAATCGGTGTTCACGGGACAAGCCGAGCGGCACGGTACATTGTCACGGTACCACTCGATGTCGTGAACGTCGGCCTTGTAACGCTTCACGTCCACCTCGGGGGCAACGGTCAACCGCACGGACGGCAGTCCTGACACTCAATTCAGAGCTGAACACCAGTAAGCGTGGTCAGGAACACCAAGTGACGGCGCCTGAAATCACCGCCGATCCATGAGGACGACAACAAGAAATCTATAAATAATTCATCTACGGTAGAAGCATCAGGATGACTAATGCAATTTTGTCTGTAGGCATTCTAGGGATAGGTCAATTGAATTGCAAGTGCCTGCGGCCGGCGCTTGCAGTACGCGCTCTGCCACCGACACGTCTTCACCCTGAGGACGATGTCCAGCCCCCTCTGCGATGGTGACTCATTTTCAGTTGGAGTTTGATGCGGATCGGCTTCGTACATAACCTATTT